>JBLIES010000137.1:0-9731 GCA_047633135.1 Roseivirga sp. | reverse complement strand
ACGGGGATATCATTTTCAATTCCTTTTTGAATAGCGTTTACAGTATCTCCTTGGGTTTCCTTCAAAATCTTACAAGTAATCAGCTTCGAGAGGCCATTCTTATCTCGAGTTGCTGAAAAACCAAAAAGACGGCAAATTAATCCTCGATAAGCATATTGAGAACAAGCTCCCTTATCTAGCGAGTGAGGCACAGGTGAAAATATGGAACAAATGGAGGACTCTCGGGTCAATAAATTTTCGTAGACCTCATCAATTCGCTTTGTCAAGTACAAATGGAAAGCATAAGGTAAAAATTCTACAGGACTCGCTTCAACATCCGCTTTGAAGCAGCACTTACCACAACCGGCTACACAGTGAAGACCACTAGTTTCACGTAGCGAATTCATTTCTTGATCAAGGGCAGCGAAAACCTTTTCAACTGCCTTCACTTTGCGTACTATAGACATAATTTCAAAACGTAAAGTTAGCGGTAAAAGAATGACTTAATTGATTCGAAAGTTATATTTAAAGTGACAACATTATAATGAATTTTTAAGATGGCATGCTGAAGATTTAAGGTGCCAGTCCATCAAGAATTCAGTTGATCTGATCAAACGATTGCACCCTCTTATTGGCCTTTCATTCAGGTCTTCGGGCAATATGGCTATCTTAAACCATCACCCTAAATAAACAGAATGCAGAAAAGACATACCTACGACTTCGGAATGATTGGGAATGGTGCTTTCAACGCACTAATTAGTAAGGACAGTAATATACAATGGATGTGCCTCCCCCGGTTCGACAGTTCGTTTGTTTTTGGAGGCTTAGTTGATCAAAAAAAAGGAGGAGAGTTTCAAATATCTCCGGCAGGTCAAACCGTGGCGAAGCACCAATACTACCTAGAAAACACCAATGTTTTAGTGTCTGAAATAGAGACTGATTCTGGAAAATACAGGGTGACGGATTTTGCTCCACGCTTTTTTCAGCACGATCGTTACTATAAGCCCACACAATTAATCAGAAAAGTAGAAGCGCTCTCTGGTAGTCCAAAAGTGGTGGTGAGGTGTAATCCAAAAGGCGATTATGGAGAGGTTTCTCTCACCAAAGAGAGAGGAAGTAGCCACATAAGATTTCATGGTCTTGAAGAGCCTTTGAGACTGACTACGGACATCCCCATGAACTACATTATAGAGGAGCTGCCCTTCGTAATTTCTCATACCATGTACATTGTTCTATCATACGGAGCACCGTTTGAGGCTGCTTTGCAAGAAACTGTAGAGAGCTTTTTAACAAAGACAGTCAATTATTGGAGACTCTGGGTGAAGTCGACCAGTATTCGAGGCCGATTTCAAAAAGAAGTCATTCGCTCTTCGCTTGCCTTAAAAATCATGCAATACGAGGACACTGGAGGAATTATTGCAGCACCTACTACCTCTCTTTCTGAATTCCCAAATTCAACAAGAAACTGGGATTATCGCTATTGCTGGATGCGCGATGCCTACTATACCCTGTCAGCATTTTCTAATATTGGTCACTTTGAAGAAATGGAGAAGTATTTCCATTACATCACCAATATTATTCTAAAGAAAAGCGATCGTATTCAACCGCTTTACTCTATCACTGGTGAACCAAAACTAACTGAAAAGGAGCTGCCCTTGGCTGGTTACATGAATAACCAACCCGTCAGAATTGGCAATGATGCCTATACCCATATTCAAAATGACGTTTACGGACAGATCATGCTGACCATTCTGCCATTATTTGTGGATGAGCGATTTGTATTTGACGAACGCGCAGACTCACATGAACTGCTCATTCAACTCTCGAATCATATAGAAAAAACGATTGACGAATTAGATGCTGGTATTTGGGAGTTTAGAGGAAGAGAACAACAACATGCCTACACCAATTTATTTCAGTGGGCTGGCGCTGCTGGCATAGCGAAAGTGGCCAAGGACAGAAACTATACAGCGCTGTATAACAAAGCCATTGACTTGCAAAAAAGGGCTGCCATTAAAATAGAAGAGTGTTTTGATGCCGAAAGAGGCGTTTATACGCAAGCCAAGGGAGTAAAACACATGGATGCTAGCAATCTGCAACTGATCTTGATGAACTACCTTGACCCGAACTCTGACAAGGCAAAACAACACTTAAAGGTTATGGAAGAAGAGCTGAAAACGAAGGAAGGGCTTTTCTATCGCTACAAACATTCTGATGATTTCGGAGAACCCGAAACGACCTTCCTAATTTGTGGGTTTTGGTACTCTGAAGCACTCGCTGCGGTTGGTAGAACTGACGAAGCGATTGAAGTTTTTGAAAAACTTTGTTCTTACAGTAATCATGTTGGCCTGATGAGTGAAGACATTGCTCCCGCTGATGGTGCGATGTGGGGTAATTTCCCTCAGGCCTATAGCCATGTTGGTTTAGTCAATGCAGCTTATCGTATTTACAGAAGAGCGGATACTCCCAGCTTCTTATAACTGAACTGGAACGTGCGTGCAGTCAGATTCATTTCACCCTAAGAGAAGGATGTAATGGGCTCTCTATTAAATTTTAGAGAGCTCATCTAACAGGCTTGTCACTTCTTTAAAGTCTACCAAGCCAAACCTTGCTGCTGAATTACCTGGCCCCACTTTAATGGTATAGGCCTCTTGTTCCAACGCTTCAAACATATCTTCATCAGTAAGGTCATCACCTATGGCCATTACAAAATCATGGGCTATTTGTTGTGATAAAAAGCTGACGGCTTGGCCCTTGTTTACCTCTTTCGGTTTTACCTCCACAATCATATTTCCATTCATAACGGTGAGGCCTTTGTCTGTTAGAAAGTGTTTAAGATGACTGGAGAGTTCTCTGACCCTGATTTCACCCAAGCCACTTTCTGCTTTGCGATAATGCCAAACCATGGCATGTTCCTTTTCTTCAATGAACGTACCTGGGGTTCTATCAACATAGAAAGTCATTATCTCTCTAACGCTAATTTTCCAATCTGCCGAACTGTCTTTTAAACGGTTAGTGAATGTTCCATCTTCATTTTCAATCCATACCCCATGCTCAGCCACCAACCTTAAGTTGAATTCGTCCATTTGCTTTTTAAGGAACAGTCGATCTCGCCCACTTACTACAAAAACTGTGTTTTTAGGGTCTGAGGTAAGCTTTTCAATGATCGACTTTAATTTTTTGGATGGAACAGACTTTTCAGGGTTCTCGTGAAAGCCCACCAAAGTGCCATCGTAATCTAAAAACAGGAGCCTTTTACTTGCTTTATGATAACGTTCGTGCATTGCATTCCTCACCTTGCCTACTAGTTTTTCAATCAGCCCACTTTTTTGCTGTTGTTTCACTTGTTCTAAATTAGAAAGAAAGAGATTTACCCAATTGAAAATATTATAGGTTTTAAGCGTTCGCTGCATGATTTCCATGCGCTGCTCTTGTTCATCTTCCCACATGTTGAGGGCAGTATGAATACTCTCCACCATTTGGTCCCGATTATTTGGATTGACCAATATGGCATCTGATAACTCTTTTGCTGCACCTGCCATCTCGCTCAAAATGAGCACTCCTTTTTTATGTATTCTTGAAGCAATATATTCTTTGCACACCAAATTCATTCCGTCACGGAGCGGTGTAATCATCGCAATATCACAAAGTCGATAAAAGGCACTTAACTCGTTGATGGGGAAACTTCGGTAGAAATAGTAAATGGGAGAATAATCCATGGTACTGTATCGGCCATTGATTCTACCGACCCATTCGTCCACCTCCTCCTTCAAAGCTTTATAACTCGGCACTTGATCTCGAGAGGGAACAACGACTAACAACAAAGAAATTTTTCCGATGTATTCAGGGTATTTAGCGAAAAAACGATCGAGTGTTTTCAAACGCTTTACTATCCCTTTAGAATAATCAAGCCTATCCACAGAAAGAATAACCCTCTCTGATTTTATATTCTTTTTAAACTCATCTAAGTGCGCTATGGTGGCATTTTCACTCGCTACTTCTTCGAATTTATCATAATCAATCCCCATGGGTAGCGCATCTACCACCACTAATCGATTCCCTACTTTTAGTTGGTTTCCCTCATAAGGGATCCCAGCTAAGCGATGGCAGCTACTAAGAAAATGTCTCGTATCGTCATAAGTATGAAAAGCCAGATAATCTGCCCCTAACATACCGTTGAGCAATTCCTTTCTCCAAGGAATCATTCTAAAAATTTCGTAAGAAGGAAAGGGTATATGGTTAAAAAAGCCAATGGAGCATTCTGGATGCTGTTTTCTAAGTAATTCTGGAAGTAGTAACAGTTGGTAATCATGTACCCAAATAGTATCTCCCGGTTCGAGAATACTCAGTATTTCGGCTGCAAATTTCTCGTTTACACGTTGATAGGCTTCCCAATACTTATCGCTGTATTGAATGTATTGCACAAAATAATGAAAGGCTGGCCAGAGGGTTTGGTTAGAAAAACCAAGGTAGAAATTCTCAACCTCGTCTGGACTTAAGAAAACAGGGTGCATGCTCTCCTCTTTCAGCTTTTGGATCACTCTCTTCTTTTGAGATTCCTCTTCGATTGCCGCACCTGGCCAGCCGAGCCAAATATTTTCTCCTTGCCGATAAATAGAGCCCAAGCCTGTTGCTAACCCCCCTTCACTATTTTTAAATTCTAATTGACCCTCAGGGTCTTTTTCTATTCTGACGGGTAGGCGATTGGAGACGATAATGGTCTTAGGCATCTATCTAAAGAGTTGTTTCGAATAGATAATAAGTTTTTTAAGCGTTATATTTTTAAAAACTGTGACAAACCCTAGCAAACGAATGCATCAATTGAGGCTCAACCGTTCACTTAAAAATGACACTCAAGGTGGACTTTAAAGCTTCTTAAGCTGAATCTTTACTCTTTTGGGTGAGTCATCTGGCTCCACAACATACATGACACCGCTCAAAGCTTCGCCTGTTAAGTTTTCAATATAGATAATGACAAATCCGCTTTGGAACTCCCCAGAGGAGAGCTCAATTGCATAATAATCTCCCAGTGGGATGAGGAAATAATCAGTGAGTTGGCTTTTGCCATCAGTCCAAATCCGTAGCTCGCTGTCTGATATAAATTCGAAGGTTTTTCCGTCTAGCACATTATTGGCTTCTACCCTCCATCGGGTATTACTCAAGTCGAGTTTCATGGCTATTGGTGCGTAGGTAGTAAAGTAATACTCGGTAGGAAACTGATCTATAACGGAGCGCAATTGAAGCAAACCCTCATCGTTCAAATTACCATAAAGGGTATCTGCCCTAGACTCAAACCTTACATTTCTACCCTCCTGAACCACTTTCCAGTTCTCGCGAACGTCTGCATAGTCGCTGGTGGCTTTACCATTAGACAAAACAGACAAGATCATGAGCCCTTGTTCCACAAAACTTTCTACCTCGGCTTCCTTGTCTCCCATTACAAGGTCTACCCCATCCTCATCTATTGTCATTTCTGGAGGGGTTGATACAATATAAGCCAGCATCCAATCCCCTTGAAGATTTTGAGATGACAAGCCTAAAGGAAATAAAACGAGTAAGAAGAGAAGAAATTTACGCATGTATTAAGATACGGGAAAAGTAAAGAAAGAATGACCTCTAATAGTTAAATAATATAAAAGCTACCCCTTCAGAAGAGCTATAAATCAAAAAGATGTTTGTTCAATTTCTTCAAAGCCTCTTCCTTATAACTTCCATCAGTCAAAAGTGAAATATTATGGCGACTTCCACCATATGAGATCATTCGGATTGGGATACTTGTCAATGATTCGAAAATATTATTCACCACACCCTTTCTTTCGGCTACAAAGTTTCCAACGACACAGATAATCGTCTGATTTCGATCTACCTCCACCGTACCAAATTTTTCTAACTCAGCTGTAATTTTAGCCAAGTAAGTATCGTCATCAATCGTTACCGAAACGGCTACCTCTGAAGTCGTAATCATATCGATTGGTGTCTTGTACTTTTCAAAAATTTCGAAAATCTTTCTTAAAAAACCATACGCCAAAAGCATTCGGGTTGACTTGATTTTAATGGCTGTAATTCCGTCTTTGGCCGCTAATGCCTTCACGTCATCCGAAGTTGTGGCTGTGCTAATGACCGTACCTTTTGCCTCAGGATGCATGGTATTAAGCAAACGCAGCGTAATTCCCATTTTTTGTGCAGGCCAAATAGAGGCTGGATGTAAGATCTTAGCCCCAAAATAGGCCAGCTCAGCCGCCTCATCAAACGATAACTCAGCAATCGGGAAAGTTTTATCAACTACTCTAGGGTCGTTATTGTGCATTCCGTCTATATCGGTCCATATTTGGATTTCAGACGCTTGAATTGCCGCTCCCACCAAAGAAGCGGTATAATCACTGCCTCCACGATGCAAATTATCGATCTCTCCTTTAAAATTCTTACAAATGAACCCTTGCGTAATGAATACAGAAGGACCCCTTTCCTTTTCGAGTAGGGCCATAAGCTTCTCAGAAATTAATTCTAAATCTGGCTCATGCTCTTCGTTCGTTCGCATAAACTCCAATGCAGGCAGTAACTTTGCCTGGACACCAATTTCTTCTAGGTACAGCGTAAAGAGCTTGGTTGACATCAATTCGCCTTGCGCTAGAATGTCTCTGTTGAGCGCTTCGTTGAAAGAGATTTTTAATGTGATTAATAGAAATTCAAAATGCTCATCAATAATAGACTTGGCTTCGTTTCGTTGTTTTTCAGTAGACAGCAGTCCGAGAATAAACTCATAATAGTGCGCCCTTAACGCCTCAATTTTAGCCTTTGCCTCCTCCTTAGATGCTGTTGCCAAAGATTCAGCAATAGACACCAAAGAATTTGTAGTGCCAGATAAGGCAGAGAGCACTACGATTTTTGAATGGTCATCTTTTGTGATCAGCTGAGCAACTTGATGCATTCGCTCCGGTTTCCCAACCGAAGTTCCTCCGAATTTTAATACTTGCATTGAGAATTGATAGGGTAGTTTATGATTTGAATGATCACTGAGTTTTAAAACCCAACATTTTAACGGCTGTTATGGCTGCTTCATCTCCCTTATTACCATGCTTCCCTCCAGCCCTATCTAAGGCTTGCTTTTGAGTATTTGGAGTGAGTACCCCAAAGATTACAGGCTTATTGTACTTGAGCGAAACGTTAGTAACCCCATGGGCCACCGCATCGCAGATAAAATCGAAATGGCGTGTTTCTCCCTGAATTACACAGCCTAAACAGATTACAGCATCAATACTTTCTTGCTCGGCCATCCATTGGGCGGCTAAAGTAAGCTCAAAACTACCAGGCACAGATTTTCTGATAATATTTTCTTTAGCTACTCCATTGGCAATCAATGTTTCATAAGCACCTTGATAGAGTGATTCCGTTACCTCCTCGTTCCACTCTGATACAATTACTGCGAACTTCTTATTGCCCATAACAACAATATTTTTGCTGCTGTAATCACTTAAATTTTTCAGGTTAGAAGCCATTATCTGTTCATTTTAAAGTTTTGAAAATAAAAAAGGTAAGACCTTTCGACCTTACCTTCATTGTTAATTCTTCGAGACGAATTATTTGCCGGCAAGACCTTCTAGGCGAGCCCTATGTTTTCGTGCCTTAGCTACCTCAGCAGAACCGAAGTACTTATTAATGATTTTTTCTAATGGTACAATTGCTCCTGTAAAATCACCAAGTTTTTCATGCGCTAAAGAAGCTTTCATCAAATAACCTGGCGCAAAGAACTTATCATCAACGGTAGAAGCTGCTTTTGTATATTCCTCTGCCGCATCGCTGAAATTACCTAATTCCATATACGCATCACCAGTTAAGGCATAGCCACGCGCTTGCACTAGAATGTCACCATTAGTGAATGTTTTCAAATAGCCTAAGGCATCATCAAACTGCTGAAGTTTCATATAAATGGACCCTGTGTAGAAGCTAGACAATTCAGCCGCTTCGGTTCCACTATAAATATCCATAATACTTAAGAAGCCTAAATTTCTACCATCACCATTCAAGGCAAGGTCGAGACTGTCTTGCTCAAAATAATATTGAGCCTGAAACATATCATTCAGCCCTTCTTCATTCTTTTGAGTTTTATTATAGTTAATGAAGTAGATAACACTGGCAATTACAATTACCACTAAACCCACAATAGACCCAACGAAGCCTGTGGGGCCCATTTCTTTTTTTATCTTGTCAACGGCTGAACCGCCTTCTGCACTATTAGTATGTCCTTCTTGAGAAGTCTTGTTTGCCATCGCTTGGAAATTAGGTCGCAAATATAAGGAAAATGTTGAAAAACAACGGCTTAAATACTAATCCATAATGTAAGGATAGTCTTCTTGGACGTAGACGTCCTTGTATGCTTCAGACGGATCTGGATAATCTGATTCCTCCGCAAACTTCACAGCCTCTTCAACCCGTGCTTTAATTTCTTTGTCTGTCGCCTTTAAATCCTCTTCTTTCGCCCAGCCATTTTCAAGGATTTTAGCCTTCACCATTTCAATAGGATCACGGCCTTTATATTCATTCAATTCTTCTTTGGTACGGTATTTCGCTGGGTCAGACATTGAATGTCCTTTATAGCGATAGGTTCTAAACTCAAGTAAAGTTGGTCCATCACCTCTTCTTGCTCTATCAGCGGCCTCTTCTACTGCCGTATGTACTGCTTCGGGACTCATGCCATCCACTGGCGCAGAAGGCATATCGTAAGATTCACCTAAAGTATAAAGCTCTGTTACATTAGAAGACCTCTCAACCGAAGTGCCCATGGCGTAACCATTGTTTTCAATCACAAAAATTACAGGTAGTTTCCAAAGCATGGCCATATTCAAGGCTTCGTGGAAAGCGCCTTGACGTACAGCACCATCGCCCATCATACAGATGCACAAGTTGCCCGTCTTATTAAATTTTTCAGCGAAAGCAATTCCAGCACCTAAAGGCACTTGCCCCCCTACGATTCCATGACCTCCCATGAAACCCACTTCTTTGTCGAACATGTGCATAGAGCCACCCTTACCTTTAGAAACTCCCGTTTCTTTGGCCATTAACTCCGCCATAATTCTTTTGGGGTCAGTACCCAAGGCCAGTGGCTGGCCGTGGTCTCTGTACGCAGTAATCCATTTGTCGCCTTTTCTCAAAGCTGAAACCGAACCACTTGAACAAGCCTCTTGCCCTATGTATAAATGACAGAAACCTTTGATTTTTTGCTGACCGTAGAGTTGACCCGCTTTTTCTTCGAATCTTCTTTGAAGGAGCATGTTCTCGTACCAAAACATATAAGTCTCTTGAGAGAACTTGGTTGCCTTAGTTGCTTTTGCTTTGGATGTTGCTTTAGTTGCGGCCATTCGTCAATATATTTGGAGCAAATTTAACTCTCCTTTATGATACTTGTTTAAATCAGAAGGCAAAAATAAGACAAAAACGCTCAAATCGAAATTAATGCATCTGGAATCTATCAGTCTTCACAATTTCAAGAACTATGAAAGCCTAATTGCGACCTTTTCGCCAGACATTAATTGCTTTGTAGGGAAAAATGGAAGCGGAAAAACCAATTTGCTAGATGCCATTTATTATCTCTGCATCACTCGTAGCGCTTTTAACCCACTAGACAATCAATGTGCCCTGCATGGCGAAGATTATTTCAGCCTGAAAGGAAAAATAAATTTAGGTGACAGAATTAGTACCATCATCTGTGGAATGCAAACGGGTAAAAAGAAGCTGATTAAGCTGGACGATAAGCC
>JBLIES010000136.1:0-9754 GCA_047633135.1 Roseivirga sp. | reverse complement strand
AATTGTGCCATGTTTTCAATTTGAATGGCATCCAAACCATAATCCTTCACTAAATTGGCAATAGAACCTACTGATCCGTTTATTTCACCAACAAATTCCACACCTGAGAGCCATCCTTTTATTTCTTTAAAAGACTGTTGATCAACATAGTTAGGGCTTCCTTCTTCAATTTCGAATCCAACTTGATTGACTCCCATTCCAGCACAGTAACGTGCATCACTTAGGTTATTTATCCCACTTACTTTAACAAAGGTTTTTAAGGCCATAATTAAAATTCTCTCTAATTTTTATTGACAGTTTGAATTCGTTTCTCCCGCAAAACTAAGTGAATTACTGCTGTTTCACAGATATTTTCTAAACTCTCAATAAGAATTTAGAAATCTTACTTGACAAAGAGTGAATAGGCAGGAGAAAAATTCACTTTTCTGAAGGCTTTGCCCTTTACGCTTGAAAGAAAGGAATACAAAGGCTTAGTTGAATCAATCTTTGTGAGAATACAAGCCGGAGTGAGCGCTTCTATAAGTTAATCTCGTATCTTTGAACGGGTTATTTGAAATAAATGGTAGTGCGAGAACATCGCAGTGCCATTTTTGGTTTATACTCAAATCAATGCAAAACCGTTAAATTTAGGCTGACCTATTATTCTATGTGGAAGAATATCATACTGCTGTTTTTTATAAGTTTCTTATTATTTTCTGCCTGCACGAAGTCTGATGAGCTGATTCCTGCTCCAGATCAGAATAGAGGAGTGGCTTATTTTTATGCTGAAAACAATAAATACCGTGAGTATAATGTTAGAGAAATTCGTTTCACAGCAGTAGGCCTTAGCGATACTTCCATTTATCAATTAAGAGAAGAAGTTCGCGAGTCTTTTATTAATAATCTAGGGGAGGAGTCTCGAGTGATTTATAGACTCACTAGGCCAAATTCAACTATTAATTGGCAATTGGACTCAGTATGGTCAGTCAGGCTTGAAAGAGATAGAGCCGTATCTGTTGAGAATAACATCCCAATTGTTAAAATGGTGTTTCCAGTCATAACTAATCGAACTTGGGATGCAAATATGTACAATACTCAAGATGTTGATCAATTTAAAATACTCAATTTTGGGCTGGTCACCAGTTTGGCTGTGAATGACGACTTAGAAACGACAAGAACATTGACTGTCATACAAGAGGATGATGGAGATGGTATTACTTTTAGAGATTTTAGAAGAGAAATATATGCAGATAGCATTGGACTAATATCTAAACTTTACAATGTCGTTAAGATCTGCTCTCGTCCTGAATGCGTGGGCTTAGGTTTGATAGAGTCTGGCCGCTTCTATAGAGAAACAATTGTAGCCCACGGGTTTTTAGATGAAGACGAAAACTAGAATACTCTTTATTCTTATTTTTTTTAGTCTTGGCGTAAGCGCACAAGACAGGTACATGGTTTTCTTTACTGACAAAGCCAATTCACCTCATACCACTTCAAACCCCAATACTTACCTGGCAGAACGGGCCATAAACCGTAGAGTAAGGCAGTCGATCCCCATTGAACAAAACGATTTGCCTGTTAATGAAACTTATGTAAGTCAATTAAAAGGTTTAGGTATAGAAACCTACTTTCGTACAAAATGGATGAATGGGGTTTTAGTGCAAATGGAAGCATCCTCTGTTAACTTAGTCAGTAGATTGCCATTTGTGACGCATGTAGAATACGTTGCTCCAGGGGCTATTTTAACAGGCAACACAACTGGCAATTCCCATTCAAATTCCACTCAAGATATTGCTGCATCAGCTTTTCAAAATGCCATGGTCGGTATTGATTTAATGCATCAAGATGGTTTTCGCGGAGAAGACATGATTATAGGGGTATTCGATGGTGGCTTTAACAATATCAGCCAATTAGCGCCCTTGAATCACTTATTTACCAACAATAAGATTATCTTAACCAAGAATTTTATTACCAATCAGAACAGTGTGGAGAACTCTGGATCTCATGGGACAAGAGTACTCTCCATTTTGGCCTCAGCGGCTCCTGGCGATATTATAGGGGCTGCTCCGGGTGCGAATTATATGCTATTTAATACTGAGGCGCCTGGTGAATTTAGAGTTGAGGAGTACAATTGGCTCTTTGCCGCAGAAATGGCCGATAGTGCAGGTGTTGATATCATAAGTACATCGTTAGGTTATTCTGTCTTTGATGATCCATCAATGGATTACAGTTATGAAGACATGGATGGTCAAACGACAGTAATTACAAGAGCTTCGAATTTCGCAGGAGATAAGGGTATATTTTTGGTTACCAGTGCAGGAAACGAAGGAGGGAAAGTATGGAACTTTATCACTGCACCAGCAGATAGCGAAAGAGTACTGTCAATTGGTGCTGTAAATTCATCTCGAAATAAGGCAAGTTTTAGTGGCTTTGGGCCAACAGCAGACGGTAGAATAAAGCCCAATGTAAGTGCCTTAGGGGTGGGTACAGCGGTAGTTACTGCCTCAGGAAACATTGCAAATCAGAGTGGGACTTCATTTTCAGCGCCAATTGTAACGGGCTTAATAGCAGGTATTTGGCAAGCTTATCCTCAACTGTCAAATCAGGAGTTAATGGATCTGATTGAACAAAGCGCAGACCAATCTGAAACCCCAGACAATGAACTCGGCTATGGGATACCAAGCTATTCAAGGGCAGTTGCAATTCAAGAGTCTAAAGAAGAACCTATAGCCAATGGCATAGTGGCTTACCCTAACCCAATTGTGGAAGGCAACTTAACCCTAGCTTTTGAAACGGCTTTCTTTAATCAGTCAGTGGCGATGAGCTTGGTCGATGGACAAGGAAAGAAAATTGCCGAGTACCTTGTGAGACCATCGAGTTTTAAAAACAGGTTCGAATTCAACCTTGGTGAAATAGCATCAGGATTATACTTTCTTCTTATTCAAAGCGAGGATCAGCGTTTAGTCAAAAAGTTGATCAAATATTAATTTATATTTGAGGATGAATGCTCCCATCATAGCCCCATCTGTACTTGCTGCCGACTTTGCCAATCTACAGCGTGATGTCGAAATGTTAAACGACAGTCAAGCAGACTGGATCCATATAGATATTATGGATGGCGTCTTTGTGCCTAATATCTCTTTTGGAATTCCTGTTTGTGATGCCATCAACCGCTACGCCAAAAAGCCATTAGACGTACATTTAATGATCAATCAACCTGATCGCTATTTAGAGGCTTTCAGAAATGCGGGTGCAGCAACAATCACGGTGCATTACGAAGCATGTGACCATTTGCACCGAACACTTCAAGTCATTAAATCTTTGGATTGTAAAGCAGGGGTAGCGGTGAACCCTCACACCAATGTGCAATTGTTAGAAGATATTATAGCAGACATCGATTTAGTCTGTGTGATGTCTGTTAATCCAGGCTTTGGAGGTCAGAAGTTCATTGAAAACACCTACAAGAAAGTGAAGCAACTCAAAGAAATCATCGTGGAAAACAATGCGAAAACCTTGATTGAAATCGATGGGGGAGTCAACGCAGCCAATGCGAAACTTTTAATGGCTGCTGGAGCTGACGTTTTAGTGGCTGGCAGTTTTGTCTTTAAATCTATCGATCCCTTAGCCACAATTGAAGAACTAAAGCGCGCCTAGCCTTGCTTTCAGGTGAATCAGACAATCGCTTGGGTAACTTCTTCAACGGTTTTCTTGGCGTTGCCTACAAAGATTTGATTATCGATAATAAAGACTGGCCTTTTCAGAAAAGTATATTCTTCTAAAAGGTAATTCCGGTAGTCACTTTCAGAAAGCTCCATTTCATTTAAACCCATTGCTCTAAATTTCATTGCTTTACGGCTGAACAGAGATTCATAAGTACCCGAAAGCACCTTCATCTCATCAATTTGATTTGCGGTCATTTTATCACTTTTGATGTCTTGTTTTTCGAAGCCAGACAAATCAAGTCCATCCATGATTCTTTTACAAGTAGAGCAGGTGGAGAGGTAATATACTTTTTTCATAATGATTAAAATCCGTAGGAGTTTTTAAGAATTGCTAAGCTAGAAATTGATAGTGAGATCATTTACAAAAAAACGCAAGAATTGGTTTTGAAACTTAGCTGAAAAGTTCAGTGATGAGTAACTATTTCAAGAAAGGGGGAGAATAAGAACGAAAATTTGGCAAAACTTAATTTTTAGTGATTGTTTCTCTTGCATCTTTTGTCAGAAACATATTATTTGGCGAATCAAATTTAATATTGAACTACAAAGAGGAGAAAAATGATGAAAACTTTATCCAAAGCTTTACTTGCATGTCTCATGCTTACTATGGTTTCTGTTAGTGCAAAAGCACAAGAAGAAATCTCTGACCAAGACTTGAAAGACTATGCCATTGTGCTATTGGCTCAAAATTCAATTATGGACAAAGTAAGTCCCATGGTGAATGGTCTAATTGAAAAGCAAGAAGGAATGACTGGAAACCGATTCGAAGAATTGAGAAAGAAAACTGGTGAGCCAGCGAAAGAATGGGAAACAGGCTTTGTGTCCTTAGTAAACAAGCAGATCAAAAAGAAGCAAGATGCTGCTAAAGATGTAACGAACCTGCTAGCTAAAAACAGTTTAGGTTCCGCCAAGTACGTTCAAATTAGAAATGCCGTAAAATCAGACGAGACAATGAAAGGCAAAATTGATGCTTTAATGGCTAAATTATCAACAGAGAAACCTTAATCAACCTTAACATACTAAATCAGGAGAGGTCGCAATTAATTGCGACCTTTTTTGTTGTCCTTCAATAATAAATCGAATAGTTTGCCCTTTATACTTGTAGAAAAAATATTGCATTGAAAAGATACTTACTCTTGCTCTCTCTCTTTCTTGGCTTTCTGTGTTTTACGACCACGGTTAATGGCCAAATCCTACGAAAAAAGAAGAAAAATGACGTAAACGCATTTGATCCTGGCCAAGCGACTGATCCGGCAAAAGCGAAGAACATGATGGTGAAACCCATCCGTAGGGTGCTCAATAAATTTAACCTTCAGCTCGAAAAAGGCTACGGCTATTTTAATTATCAAAATGAATTAACCGATGTAAGCGTTGTGAGGAATCCGAGAGGTGATTTGCTATACATCGTTCCGTTAGGGCAAGAAGACCAGCCAAACGGCCCATTTAACAGTTACTCTAATTGGTTCAATGACTTGACCAATGTCGATATTCATAGGATGGATGATGATGCTCAAATTGTACGCACAGACACCGCTTCATTCGTTTATGAAAATAACGGCCGAGTAAATCCTTTGACACTCCGGCTGACGTACTCTTTCAATAGAGTGGACAAGCAACGTTTAAAAACTACAGGAGACCGAGTGATGACAGAAGATGAGTTCCTAAGGATAGGGGTTGGCATCAGCATGGGGGCAATTAAATTTAAAAATACCGTGCACACTCAAGAAGTAGATGGTCGGGTCGGTAATTTTGTTTTACCTCAGACTAAATTTTCGAGCTCCAAAATGTTCGGTTCGGTTTCTTACGATGTTTATTCCTTTGTTGACTTTTCTGTTTGGGTAGATTTGGCTGGGGGCGTCTGGAAAGCAAAATCAACTGATATTAATGGAGATTTTGTTACTTACGATCCGTTTTTCAATATCGGAGTGATGTTAGAATCTACCATTTCTAAATACTTTAAGCTTTATGTAAGACCCTCTTTCGAAATGAGGAGTTACACTTTATCAGACGAATTTATTACGACCAACCATTCTTTTAGTGTATTCAGTATTGATTTTGGGGCACTGATTAAGTACCCTACTTATCCGCGAAATAAGCACGGTGCTAACCGTGTAGAAATGGAGCATGTCTTTAACGGAAAAATTTATCGAGGAAGGTCAATTTTTCAACCACAAAATCCTAGAATCGGGCAGTTTGGCCAAGACCGAAAAAAACGTGTCCGTTACGGAAAGGGAAACGATTGAAATAGGGCTGATTTGGGAATTATTTTAGGCTTTTCTCCGACAAATTTTAGTATCTTGCTGCCTTAAGATTTCACGTATTTTTAGAGTAAATGGCAGAAGGAACGAACGAAACAATCATCCCTATCAATATTGAAGATGAAATGAAGGGAGCCTACATCGACTATTCCATGTCGGTGATTATTTCAAGAGCTTTACCAGACGTAAGAGATGGCTTAAAACCAGTCCACCGCAGGGTGCTTTTTGGAATGCTAGACCTAGGGGTCAACTGGAATAAACCTTACAAAAAATCAGCAAGAATTGTAGGAGAGGTATTGGGTAAATACCACCCCCATGGTGACTCTTCTGTCTACGATACTATGGTGCGTATGGCACAACCGTGGTCATTACGATATCCTTTAGTTGACGGACAAGGAAACTTTGGTTCTGTGGATGGTGATTCACCAGCGGCCATGCGTTATACAGAAGCCCGCTTGAGAAGAATTGCAGAAGAGTTATTGGTAGACATCAATAAAGACACCGTTGACTTTCAATTCAATTTTGATGATTCTCTAAAAGAGCCTTCAGTAATGCCAGGCAAGCTGCCTAATTTACTCTTGAATGGTAGCTCGGGTATCGCAGTAGGTATGGCCACAAACATGGCCCCTCACAACCTTACCGAGGTGGTCAATGGCACCATTGCTTACATTGAGAATAATGATATTGAAATAGAAGAACTGATGCAGCATGTAACTGCGCCAGATTTTCCAACTGGAGGAACTATCTATGGTTATACGGGTGTAAAATCAGCATTCGAAACGGGTAGGGGGCGTGTAGTTTTACGTGCCAAGTCCGAAATAGATACGATGCCATCGGGTCGTGAGCGAATCATCGTTACCGAAATTCCCTACATGGTGAACAAAGCAAGCATGATCGAAAAGACAGCTGCTTTGATCAATGAAAAAAGAATAGAAGGCATTTCTGACTTACGCGATGAGTCTGATAGAAACGGAATGCGTATTGTATATGAATTGAAGAAAGATGCCATCGGTAACGTGGTTTTGAATAATCTTTTCAAGTACACACAACTACAATCGAGCTTTGGCGTCAACAACGTAGCCCTTGTAAAAGGACGTCCGTTGACCCTCAACCTGAAAGATTTAATTAAATATTATGTTGAGCATAGGCACGATGTAGTCGTCCGAAGAACTCAATATGAATTAAACGAAGCAGAGAAAAGAGCCCATATCCTTCAAGGTTATCTGATCGCACTAGACAACCTTGACGAAGTGATTTCTTTAATTAGAAACTCACGAGATCCTGAATCAGCTAAGAACGGATTGATAGAGAAATTTGAGCTTTCAGACATTCAAGCGAAGGCAATCTTGGAGATGCGTCTTCAAAGGTTAACAGGACTTGAAAGAGATAAAATTCAAAAAGAATATGAAGAGATTATGGCTTTGATCGCCAAGCTTCAAGAAATTTTGGATACCCATGAGATCAGAATGCAAATCATTACCGATGAGCTTTTAGAGATCAAAGAGCGTTATGGCGATGGGCGCAGAACAGATATCATCCATTCTGCCGAAGACTTTAGTGCTGAAGACATGATTCCAAATGAGGACATGTTGATTACGTTCTCTCATTTAGGGTATGTAAAAAGGACATTATTGACTGAATACAGAACACAGGGCAGAGGTGGAGTAGGTTCTAAAGGCGCTGGCTCTAAGCAAGATGATTATACAGAATTCCTTTTCACTGGAAAGACGCATGACTACTTGCTTATTTTTACTGAATTCGGTAAAGTGTACTGGAAGAAAGTATGGGAGTTACCAGAGGGCAGCAAAACGGCTAAAGGTAGACCCGTTCAAAACCTCATCAATATTGAGTCAGGAGATAAAGTACGTGCAGTAATCAATGTACAGGACCTCAAAGATGAAGATTATATCAATAATAACTTCGTGATCATGTGTACCGAGCAAGGTACAATCAAGAAAACATCACTCGAAGCTTATTCTAGACCGAGAACAAATGGTATCAATGCCATTACTATCAATGAAGATGACCGTTTACTTGAAGTAAAATTCACGAATGGCGATAACCATATTATCATAGGTGCCAAATCAGGAAGGGCTATTCATTTCCACGAAAGCAATGTTAGACCTATGGGTAGAAATGCCGCAGGTGTACGTGGCATAAGACTCGTAGACGAAACAGACAGGGTTGTTGGCATGGTATGTGTCAACAGGGAGGAAGCCAACCTACTTGTCGTGTCAGAAAAAGGGTATGGCAAACGTTCATTGATCGATCATTATAGGATTACAAAAAGAGGTGGCAAGGGTGTTAAAACCATAAATGTTACTGAAAAAACAGGTAATCTAGTGGCCATTAAAGAGGTAGTAGACGGTGATGATTTAATGATCATCAACAAGTCTGGTATCACGATCAGAATTTCGGTGGAATCGATGAGAGTAATGGGAAGAGCCACACAAGGTGTTAAGCTAATTAGACTCAACGAAGGAGATGCAATCTCATCGGTTGAGAAAATTATAAACGTGGGATCACCTGATGATATCGAAGAAATTACTCCAGAAATCGAAGGAGGAGACAATGAACCAACAAATGAACACTAACAAATTAGACCAAAGGAGACCAATATCATGAAAAAGCTATTTTTTACCGCCTTACTAGTATGTGTTGTAGCGGGGGTATACGGACAAAAGAAAGTGCTAAAAGATGCCGAGAAGGCATTTAAGAAAGGTGAATATGCCGAGGCATATATGCTGGCAACAAAAGCAGCAGCTGATGCTGAAACTAAGGATAATCCAGAAACTCACATTGTTTTAGGTAAGTCTAAATTATTTCAATTTCAGGCCAACATCGATAATTTTATTCTTGCTCAAGAGGCCAATGATCATTTCGCGAAAGCGATAGAACTAGGTGGCGAAGAAGTGAAAGTGGACTTAATGGTTTCCACAGTCTTAAATGGAGAAGGTAAATTTTTAGGTGGTGGAGATGGTATTGCTTTATTGTTAGAATTATTGAATAATGCAGGCAATGCGGCTTTCGAGAAAGACGATTTTGAAAATGCCTATCATTATTACAGCCTTTCAGCTCAAAACCAAGACAATATAGTGCTTGATTTTTATGCGGGGTATACTGCTTATGCCTCGAAAATGTTTGATGAAGCGGTGACGTTCTACGGGAAGGTAATCCAATCAGCTGAAGAGGATTTTGAAAACACAGGTTTCGCTTATAATGGCTTAATTGACATTTATATGCAAAAAGAGGATCTAGACAGTGCTCTGGTATTCATCAAAATGGCGCAAGTAAAATTCCCTGAAGACCGTGTTTACAAGGATTATGAGATTGATGTGCTGATTCAAGCGGATAAAATGGGCGAAGCAATTGAGGGATTAAAAAAGACTGTAGCCGAAGGACAAGCGAATGCACAAAATTATTACACACTTGCATACTTACAATGGAACAATGGTAATAACGCAGATGCTTTGGCTTCAGCGTTAAAAGCATTAGAAATTGAGCCTGACCTTGGAGATGCTTTATATATTGCTGGTAGTGCATATTTCAATCAAGGAGCTGATCTATTAAAAGAAGCGAATGAGATTGATGACAATGATGCCTACGAAGCGAAGAAGAAGGAAGGAATCGAAAGACTGAAATTGGCGCTGCCATATTTCGAGAAGTCTTTAGAAATTAATCCAGAAGATCTTTATAGCATGCGTCCACTTTCAACAATCTATGACCAATTAGACATGGATGAAAAGAGAGATGTAATCCTTGCCAAGATAGAAGCCATAGAAGGTAGATAAGAAATAA
>JBLIES010000135.1:0-9758 GCA_047633135.1 Roseivirga sp. | reverse complement strand
TCTTCGACTTCAAGTCCAACGTAAACATCCCCTTTAAAGGCATAAATCGCCTGTTTTGCTCCTTGAGGTGATTTCGATTTCTTGAAGTTTCTATAACGAGCTACATTCAACTCTGCTAAATTCTCGCTTAAATCCATTAGCTCTTGAATTTGTTCTGGCGTTTTCTCATTCAATGCGCCAATCAATTCTATAGCCTCTTTCTGAAAACGAGGATACGAAGATTCGGCACTACAAGGCGTTTCGAAATCAAGGGTTTTAGCGGGAGAAAGTACTAATAACATATCGTCTTTAAGCTTTACACAAACATACTCTTTGCAGGCTAGAGTTGTTTGAGGTTTTGATTGAAACTTTCAATACTAGATTGAATTTTTTGTGCCACTTGTTGCTATTGATCAACTTAAATGAATTCCGAACCTACATTCCCATGTTTGGATGTTGCTGAAGCTTTAAAGAAGGCACAATACAGAAATCCCTTACTTCAACACAAAGTTGATTCAATCCAAAAAATGGGCTAGAAGCCAAAGCAGTACTCATCACTCGGCAAAATCGAGCGATGGCTGAGCCCATCATTCCCCTGCAGACGGAAATTTCCTTAGTTACAGCCATAAAAAAAGCCCCGACATGTCGAGGCCTTTATGCTAATGCTTGATTCGTTTATCTCAAACCGCTTGGGTCTACTCTTGAAGGCGTCTGCTCACCGGAGATCATCTTAACCGCTGCTTTCGAAATGGCCTTTATCGTATTCGTCATATGCGCCATATCTAAAGTGCTTACTTCATCTGAAGCTTGATGATAGTCTTTATCAATATCAATTTGAGTAGTGCTTATGGTATGGGCAGGCACGCCTAATCGAGCCAAAGTTGCGTTATCAGACCTGTAGAAAAGGTTTTGAGTTGGGTAAGGATCAGCATAAAAAGTGTATTCACTGCCTTCAACTGCTTGCTGCAATAATTCACCAAACGTAGATTTTTCAAAACCTGTAATCCATGCTGTATTTGCTCCTTCCTTTGCTCCCTTTCCAATCATTTCTATATTGAACATGGCCATAATATGATCAGGGTCCATCTGCTCTGAGAAGTACCTAGAACCAAACCCACCACTTTCCTCAGCAGTAAATGCAACAAAAACAATGGTTCTTTCAGGCTTCAAGCCAGACTCTTTGAAGTACTTTGCCAAAGTAATCACCGCAGTTACACCAGAGGCATCATCATTCGCACCGTTATAAATAGTATCGCCTTCGGTACCTCTTATTCCAAGGTGATCATAATGACCACTGAATAGAATAATTTCATTCGCTCGTTGACCAGAAATCTTACCCGTTACATTGGAAAGACGCTCAGCCTTGACCGCATTCTTTACTTCAATTTCTACTGATTTGATACTTTTTAAATCAGTGATGATCATAACCGTTGCATTGTCTGGCTCCATTTTCATCACTCTGCTTCCGCGGCTTAAAAAACCTTTATAGCGATTGAACATGGCTTGATGAGTAGAGTGAACTAATACTAGATTCTTGCCAGTAGCACTTCTTAACTCGTTTAATTTAGCTTGAAAATTATCCTCTTCGCCCAAGGTAATAACATTCAAGTCAGCCAAGTTATTCCAATTGACACCCTCATTATTAGCAATGGCTGCGATGTTTTCCTCGCTCATAGTTTTACCATCAATAGTAGCCGACATGGTTTCTGGTCTGATAGAAAACATATCGAACTGCTGATCATAGCTGTTCAACCCATCCAAATACTCCAACCCGATATTCTCGAATTCAGCTTGAATAAACTTTGATGCCTTTTCAATTCCGGGCGTAAAAATCATTCTGCCTTCCATATCATCGGCTGCGAGTGTGGTGATGATCCGAGTCACATCAGCTTCATCGATTACTGCCGGTTTCTGGCAATTGGTAAACGTAAATGCTGAAACAACGAAAAAAGTAAAAATAGTGCTTAAGGATTTCTTCATGATTCAAATTTTAATGATGGTGAATATAATACTTATTTAAATAGCTGAGGAGACTGTTCTTATGAATGGCTCGAAAAGCAGTAACACACATCATATACGCTAATCTAGCGTCTTCTCAACGCTCGGTTGTATCTGGAATAACCTTAAATCGTTTCCCCTGCACGCCAATACTGCGCTTGGTGATGAATGAACTTTTAGCACCCTCACTGGTTAAAAGCATATTGCATGATCATTAATAATTCATTCCATGAAAGCACTATTAATCATATTAGGCGTAATGCTTCTAGTTTTCACCATTGTACAACTCTTTGCTATGAGCAGTCAAAACAATATTGAAACTTACCCTTATGTGGTCGTAAAAAAGTATGATACATTTGAAATCCGTAGCTATGAAGCCACTTTATTTACATCTGTGAAGCTTTCTACAAAAGAATATAAAGCCTCTTCTAGCAAGGGCTTCTCCATTTTAGCAGGCTATATTTTTGGTGGAAATGATCGGAACGAAAAAATAGCCATGACCTCCCCTGTCACCATGAAATTGGAAGATAATATGACTATGATGTTTATGGTTCCGAAAAAATTCAATAAAGAAACACTTCCTAAGCCCACTGAATCCAAGATTCAATTGAAGGTGGAGCCTGCAAAAACTGTTGCGGCCATTTCCTTTGCCGGTTGGGCCGATGACGAGAAAATTGAGAAGTACAAAAGGCAACTTATGGCGACTTTAGAGGCAGAAGGTATTGCTTATACCAGTCATTTCTACTTTCTAGGTTATAACGCTCCTTATGAAGTGATCAATCGTAAAAATGAAGTTATCGTGGAGCTAGAAAATCCGGGCCATCACAAACAAGGAGCGTTAAATTGAAAATCAGGATGACAGAATGAATCCACTTCCTAAGTGCCATGCTTTATGAAGCAATATTGACTGAGGAAGGACACACTCAACTCTCCATATAAATCATTAATGAGCCTTCACTACTAAAGTATAGTAACAATTTAAGAAGTGATGCATTAGGCAAATACTTAATTGCTGTTGGAAATAAAGCCATAATGATAGCTGCTTAACCTAGATGATAGAGCGGAGACGATAAGAGCTCAAAATTTATCGGTTGACAAACGCCCGAATTGCGCATAGCCGAAAACAAACAACATAGCAATAGAGGTATCGGAACCAAGTTGAATAATGAAATCCTCCTTTCATAAAAGCAAATGGGAGGTAAGTTCGTTTTGCTTCCTGTGGATAAGAATAATCGAGCGTTTCTACTTTATTCAAGAATGTGTTTCAAACCTGCGGAAGAAAGAGGGCGACAAGCAATAACGCAAAAGATCATGCACTGAGTGCTCATCATTTCATACGTAATCTAGAAGTGCTCTATAAAAAGAAAGGCTATCATTTCTGACAGCCTTTCAATTCTTAACTTAATAAAGAAGCTTAAACATCTACTTTCGCATATTTTGCATTCTTCTCAATGAATTCTCTACGAGGTGGAACCTCATCGCCCATTAGCATTGAGAATAAAAGATCAGCTTCAACAGCTGATTCAATCGTTACTCTCTTCATACTTCTTGTATCAGGGTTCATTGTAGTGTCCCAAAGTTGCTCAGGATTCATTTCTCCCAAACCTTTGTATCGCTGAATATTGATAGATTCCTCTTTACCAGAATCACCTACCATGTCTTTAGTAATTTCTGCTCTCTGTCGCTCGTCCCAACAATACCTATGGTCTTTTCCTTTTTTCAATAAATACAATGGTGGTAAAGCAATGTACAAGTAACCACTATCGATTAGCGGTTTCATATAACGGAAAAAGAAGGTCAGGATTAAGGTACGAATATGGCTTCCATCAATATCAGCATCCGTCATGATTACGATTCTATGATAACGCAATTTGGTCATATTCAAGGCCTTGTCATCCTCCTCTGTACCGAAAGACACCCCCAAGGCAGTAATCATGTTCTTGATTTCCTCGTTATCGTAAATTCTATGCTCTTGTGCTTTTTCAACATTCAAGATTTTACCTCTTAAAGGTAAAATAGCTTGGAAATTTCGATCACGACCTTGCTTGGCAGAACCACCCGCAGAGTCACCCTCGACAAGATAAAGCTCGCAAAGTGATGGATCTTTCTCAGAACAGTCAGCAAGTTTACCCGGAAGGCCAGTACCTGAAAGAACACTCTTTCTTTGTACCATTTCTCTTGCTTTTCGAGCAGCATATCTTGCCTGAGCCGCTAAAATCACTTTCTGAACAATTGTTCTTGCTGATTTTGGGTTCTCCTCTAGGTAATACTGAAGTGTTGAGCCAACTGCAGTTTCTACAGCCCCCATAACATCGTTGTTACCCAGCTTAGTCTTGGTTTGACCTTCGAATTGAGGTTCTTGTACCTTAACAGAGATAATCGCTGTGAGACCTTCTCTAAAGTCATCGCCAGTAATGTCTATTTTAACTTTATCTAATAAACCAGATTTATCAGCATAGGACTTTAGGGTTCTCGTTAAAGCTCTTCTAAAACCTGATACGTGAGTACCGCCCTCAATTGTATTAATGTTGTTGACATAAGAAACAACATTTTCTGCGTAAGAGGTATTATAACTCATGGCGACCTGTACAGGCACATCACCAGTCTCACTTTCAATATAAATTGGTTTATCAATTAGCTTTTCTCGGGTCTTATCTAAATACTGAACAAACTCTATTAAGCCACCTTCTGAATGAAAAACGTCTCCAATAAAGTTACCCTCTTCATCTTTCTCTCTTTTGTCGGTAAGCGTAATGGTGATGCCTGAATTAAGGAAAGACAATTCTCTTAACCTACCTGCTACCGTATCATATTTGTATTCAGAAACAGTGAAAATACTAGTATCAGGCCTGAAGTGCACCGTTGTACCATGTCTATCTGAGTTTCCAGTCTCTTTTACGGGGTACTTAGGTACTCCCATAGCGTATTCTTGTTGATATTCCTTTCCGTTTCTTTCAACCGTTACCAAAAGCATGGATGACAGCGCATTTACGCAGGAAACCCCAACGCCATGCAATCCACCAGATACTTTATAAGTGTCTTTGTCAAACTTTCCACCAGCATGTAGCACTGTCATGACAACCTCAAGGGCTGAACGACCTTCTTTCTCATGAATATCAGTTGGAATACCCCTACCGTTGTCGGTAACGAGTATTGAGTTATCTTCTTCAATGGTCACGGTAATAGTATCGCAATGACCCGCTAAAGCTTCGTCAATAGAATTATCGACAACCTCCCAAATCATGTGATGAAGCCCTTTGAAGCCAACATCGCCAATGTACATGGCGGGACGTTTTCTTACGGCTTCTAATCCCTCTAAAACTTGGATATTATTGGCTGAATAATCTGAATTCTTCTTTTTATTTTCTTCGCTCATCGTGAATAAAAACTATTAAAAAAGGAGGCTACGATCTAAAAGAATTAAGAGTCTAAATTTGCTCTATGATCGACCTCAAACAATCTACGAATATAGGTAAATTTCCTCAGAAGTTGCCCACTGACAGCATAACTAAAGTACATGCTTCAACACATTCTATCCCTTCCTTTTCAGCTAAATTCTTAAGTTGTTGATTTTCTGTTCCAGGATTGAAAATCATGCGCTTAGGCGCAAGTCCAACTAAATACTTATACCAGTCCTGTTGGCGCTGAGGGTTAATATAAAGTGTTAATGTATCTAATTCCGAGACCTTTGGCACTTCCGCAATATTCAAAATCGTTTTGCCCAACACCTCCCCTTCACTAATTCCAATCGGTACAAACTCATGACCATGAGCCTTTAACATTTGTGCTGCTTTAAAGGCATAATTATTTGTTCTAGGATTACTCCCAATTATCGCTGTCTTTTTCATTAACTAGAATTAACAATTGGCTTGAAACTTATTGCTTTACCTTTGCCGTTACAATCGGCAAGCTTAAGCTACGTTAGAGGGCTGAACATCAAAAGATTTATGAGAGTTTCAATTATTATCTTCTCGCTTTTTTTATCCAACATCTGTGCTGCGCTTGAGGTTATTCCTTTCATTGAGGTTAAATCGGCAGAAGATTGGCAGAAAGTCCTCCACCAAGCGCAACAAGCCAATCAACTCATTTTTGTTGATGCTTATGCAGATTGGTGCGCCTATTGTCATCAATTGGATAAGGAAGTTTATACTGATAACGAAGTGATCGGCTACTTCTCAAAAAATTTCGTGAATGTAAAGTTTGATACTGAATCCGAATATGGACAATTATTAGCGCAACAATTCGGTATCAGTAGCTTACCTACTTTAATGTTTATTACCCACGGTGAATTACCATTTCAGACCATCGAGGGATTTATTCCTGCCCCCACGCTGCTCGCTTATGGCCAAGCGACAATAGCAGATTTTGAAAGATTACCCTTACTAGAAAAGCAGTATGATAACAACTTAAGTTCAAAAGAAGAGACCGTTGAGCTGATTGGAATCCTTGAGAATAAGGATTTCGAAAAAGCCACTTCTATAGCCAAGGAGTATTTGAACTTTCTCAATATCGAAGATTACGTCAATAACCTTGACAATCTTTGGCTTGCTGCGCGTTTCGAAAATCAACTCAATTCCACTCCATACTTATTTATTCAAAGGAATAAAGCAGCGATAATTGAGGCGCATGGAAAGGAAGAATACATGGATTATTTTAAAGCAGTTTACAATGACAACCTAGAATTAGCTTTAAAGTATGGAGACGAAAACATTCTCTATCAATTAATTACAGATGTCCTTCCTGAATTCATGACTCCAATAGAAATCGCTGAAGCATCATTTATCACCAAGAAGCTCTATTTCGCTGCGCGCGAAAACATCGACAAATATAAGTTTGAGGTAAATGCCTACATGAACAATCATATTCCTGAAAACGGAATAGTAGAGTTTCTTTTTAGCAACGCTCTTGAGATTATTGAGAATTTTGAAAATGAAGAACTCAAATCATTTTCAGACGAGTTATTGACCAAAGCCATTCAGGTAGACCCCACTCATTTTGAGTCTACCGCATTATTGGGTTATGTGAAAGCATTATTAGGAGACTATCCTTTAGCCCTAGAAATCCTTAACAGGTCTAAAGCAATGGCAATTGACGAAGAGCAGAAAGAAATGGCAGAGAACTTAATCAATGCTGTAAATCAAATGAAATAGGTTAACGTGTTTAGGACTCTCCGTTAAATTTCAGGTGTGTAGCTAAGTTTGTCTTTTTTGGAAAAACAAGTATCACAAAATATCTTATTTAAAATTACTTCTTAGGTAATCGTCATGCTGAGCGCTTTGAGCTGCTCAATGATTCATTGATGGGTTGAGTTAATTGATAAAAACCGTTCCGAAGACTCGGTAGCAGCTGTCTGTAGTTGGCTGAGGAGCGTTTGTTCTTTGCTACCGAGGTTTTAAACGGACGGTTTCTTTCATTTTATCCTGATTATCATCAAGCTAAAATTTCAGAATGACGGAGTGAGAAATCAGCAGAATCATATTATCCGTAAACTGCAACGAGGTGTTCAGCACATTTTTCACCGTCCATTGCCGCGGATACAATACCACCAGCATAGCCTGCTCCTTCCCCGCAAGGGTAAAGACCCTTGATCTGTATATGTTCGAAGGTTTCTTTATCTCTTGGAATCCGAACGGGAGACGAAGTTCTGCTTTCTATTCCTACTATTTGAGCTTCGTTAGTCAAATAGCCCTTCATTTTCTTTCCAAAGCCTTTAAAGCCATCTCTCAATCTATGGTGTAGTGATTCGGGTAGCACCTCTCCCATATCTAAGGAAGCAAGTCCTGGTTGGTACGAAGTTGGGTTTAAAGAATTGGAAACACGGTTTTGAACAAAATCTACCAGCCGTTGAGATGGAGCGGTTTGATTTCCCCCGGCCATCTGACAAGCCCTTTGCTCTATTTCTTTCTGAAACTCAAGTCCTGCTAAAGGTCCATATTGAGCATAAGCTTCTAAGTCTTCTAGCTCAATTGCAGCCACAATTCCCGAGTTAGCATACGCTGAATCACGCCTTGAGGGACTCATTCCGTTGACGACTAATTCGCCTGGTGCAGTAGCAGACGGTACAATAAAACCACCCGGGCACATGCAAAAACTAAATACTCCTCTTTGCTTTCCGTCAAAGTAAGTCTGCTGTACCAAGGAGTAAGACGATGCAGGTAAATAAGAACCTCGATCTGTCTGGCAATGGTATTGTGTTTTGTCGATTAACGCTTGAGGATGCTCTACTCTTACTCCTAAAGCAAACGGCTTCGCTTCGATAATTACTTTCTTATTATTCAAAATATGGAATATGTCTCGGGCAGAATGACCTGTGGCTAAGATCACTCCGAGTCCATCTAATTGGCTTCCATCGGCTAAAATCACACCGTTCATTCTGTTTTCTTTGATCACAAAATCCGTCACCTTCGTGTCAAAATGAATCACACCTCCTGCATCCAAAATACTCTTTCTAATCTCCTGAACTACCTTAGGAAGCTTGTTTGTGCCAATATGTGGGTGAGCGTCAACAAGTATTTCCTCTGTGGCTCCATGAGCCACTAGTATTTCTAAGGTCTTAAGAATATCACCTCGCTTTTTAGAACGCGTATAAAGCTTGCCGTCAGAATAAGTACCGGCCCCCCCTTCGCCAAAGCAATAGTTTGATTCTGGATTTACAATATGCTCTTTATTAATGGCCGCAATATCTCGCCTTCGCCTCTGTACATCACTTCCTCTTTCGATCACGATAGGCTTATACCCTAATTCAATAAGCCGCAAAGCAGCGAACATTCCAGCAGGTCCAAAACCTACTATAATCACTTGTTCTGCATTGGTGACGTTAGGGTAATCTTTGCTATAAGAAATAACTGGGGGAACATCTTCGTTGATGAAAATCTGAGCCTCAATATTCACTTTTATATTTCTAGTTCGAGCGTCAATTGATCTTTTCAACGCTCTGACTTGAGCCTGGTCGTTATTGATATGGGCTTTTTTAAGGATTGTTGCTATGAAAAGGTTTTCATCAAAAGCCTCTTCAGGACTAAGAACAGCGTTAATTACTTTTTGCATGGTGTAGAGTATTTATCTCTAAAGGATTATTAGTACACGTAAAATTAGGGAGAATAACATCAAAGGTTACGAATTCAACTCTCAAATTATAAGAGTTGTATCTGTATGACGGCTGCAAACACTAATCTTCTCACAAATTTAGATTCAAAAGATCAACAAACCTACTGCACTTTAAAGCGTGTGGTTAACATGATACTTGCCGATAACGTAAAGATTCGTTGTGTTTATTCTCTGCGATTGAATAACAAAACTAACGCAGTCTTAACTATAATCCTTTCTATAAGTCTACTCTTTTCATCATGTACTAATGACGATGACCAGAAGTCTACTCGCTCCTCCTTAGAAAAAATTTCTGTCTTATCCGTTTCTGACATTGGAATAAGTAAGTTATCTAAACTAGTTGACAACATTAGTTATACAGCACTAAAGGGGCATCAAGATCATCGCGCATATAGAATCGACAAGGTTTTAATTGAAGCCGGTCGTCTTTATATCTTTGATTACTTTTCAGGTCGCTCCCTTTCAGTTTATGATTTAAACAGTATTTTTCAATTTGCCATTACGAAACCTGGAAATGGCCCAGATCAGTATTTAGAGGTTCAAGATTTCCTAATCGATAATGGCAGAATTCGTGTGCTTGATGCTTTTGGAAGAATACTTTTTTATAACGAGCAAGGTGTTTTTGAAAAAAGCGAAAAACTACCGTTTTCTGCTCAAGCTTTCACAAAGGTTGA
>JBLIES010000134.1:0-9763 GCA_047633135.1 Roseivirga sp. | reverse complement strand
ATGTCAACATGTAAGAATAAGATAAAAGAAATAACGGTCGTCAGGCCTCGGTCTTCCGGTGACTGACTTCCAACTAAAATAAAATACGAACACTAAAAAAACAGTAGTCATGGCAGAATCTTATATGTTCGAAATCCCAAAGCACCACAAATCGATCATTAAAGTGATCGGTGTAGGTGGCGGAGGAAGCAACGCAGTAAACCACATGTTTAATCAAGGGATTAAAGATGTGGAATTCATTGTGTGTAATACCGATGCTCAAGCTTTAAAGAGTAGCCCTATTCCAAATAGGTTACAGATTGGCATTGGCCTAACCGAAGGTCTTGGTGCAGGTGCCAGCCCGGAAGTAGGTAAAAATGCAGCCCTAGAAAGCAAAGAAGACATCCGTCAAATGCTTGGTGAGGATACCAAAATGGTATTTATTACCGCAGGCATGGGTGGAGGTACTGGTACTGGTGCAGCCCCAGTCATTGCCAAAATAGCCCGCGATATGGACTTACTCACCGTAGGTATCGTCACGGCTCCTTTTGGTTTTGAAGGAAGAAAGAAAATGTTGGCAGCTAACGAAGGTATCGCGGCATTAAAAGAAAATTGCGATACCGTTTTGGTAATCCTTAACGATAAGCTTCGCGAAATTCATGGCAATTTGCCAATCTCAAAGGCTTTTGCTGAAGCTGACAATATTTTGACCACAGCAGCCAAGGGTATTGCCGAAATCATCACCGTTCCTGGTTATGTGAATGTCGATTTCATGGACGTTCAAACCGTAATGAAAGGTGCTGGTGCGGCCGTTATGGGTTCAGCTTCTTGCGAAGGAGAAGGCAGAGCCTTACGTGCTGCTGAAATGGCGATTTCTTCACCATTGCTGAATAACAAAGATATTTTAGGGGCTAAGAAGATCCTTCTTTCAATCATCTCTGGTGTTGAAGCTGAGCTTCAAATGGATGAACTGACAGAAATCACTGAGTACATCCAAGACAAAGCGGGTGACGATGCTGAAGTTATCTTCGGTCACGGAATTGACGAAGAGCATGGCTTAAGCATCAGCGTTACAGTAATTGCCACCGGTTTTGATACTCCTATAATTCAAGGAAGACCAGCGGCCATTAAGAAAACGGTGATCGACCTTGACTCTAATCGGGAATTCGAAAAAACAGAAGCACCCACAGCTAGCGAAACAAAAGCAAATCAGTCGTCTTTATTCAGTGCTGGTTTCGAAAAACCTGAGCCACGGGTAGAAAGTAAAAAGGAACAAGAAACAACAGAAGAGGAGGAGGAACCTACTTCAGGGTATTCTTTTCTTTCAAAAATTGCTGAAAAATATAAAATTGAAGAGTTTGGCCCAGAACCAGTTCAAGAAGAGAATGTTTCATTGGACTTAGAGGAGCAACGGTACAAGGACTTTCTCGAAATGAAACGGAATAAGCTGAAGGAGCAAGCTCGCTTAAGAGAAGAAAAGCTTCGAGGCACTAACAGTGATCATTACAGAAATGACGATATCCGTGAGAAACTGGAGGTTCCAGCCTATCAGCGGAGACAAGTAAGGTTGAACGAAACACCGCCTTCTTCGGAAAGCAATGTATCTCGTTATAACCTGAGCGATGATGATGAGATCATGGGCAACAACAAATTCCTACATGACAATGTAGATTGATTAAAACCTTTCACCTAAATACTGAAGACGATCTGCTGCCGTGGGTCGTTTTTTTTGTTGTTACTTGAAGAACTTTTGGAGGGTTCAAAACCCTCCAAAAGTTTATCATGATCATAGTGGTCATTATGCCTTAGTTAGTGTTCTTCACCAACTAATTAAAATCAAAACAACTCTATCTGCTCCGGCAGTAACCTAAATGACTTTCTGTGTAAGGGCGTAATGCCTAAATCCCGAATGGCTTGGCGGTGCTTTTTTGTCGGGTAACCCGCATTGGTTTCCCAGCCATAGCCAGGGTATTGCTGTGCGGCTTGAGTCATGATTCTATCACGTTCAACTTTGGCCAGTATAGAAGCTGCCGCAATCGAAAGGTACTTCCCATCACCTTTTACGATGCATTCGTGTGGAATGCTCTGATATTGCTTGAAGCGATTTCCATCAATCAACAATAACTCAGGCTTAATTTTTAATAGATCAACTGAGCGATGCATCGCAAGAAAGGAGGCATTTAAAATATTGATTTCGTCTATTTCTTCAGGGCTTACCTCACAAACCGCCCAAGCCAACGCTTCGGCCTTGATTTGTATTTCTAATGCTTCTCTATGACTTCGCTTCAATTGTTTTGAATCGTTGAGTAATTCATTCTGATAATCAGCTGGTAAAATTACAGCCGAGGCCACCACTGGGCCAGCCAAAGGCCCTCGGCCAGCTTCATCGCAACCTGCTTCAATCTTCCCCGACCCAAAATTTGATAATAGCATACTCAAACTTAAAACTTTGATTTGGAACTCGAAACATATGGCTAATTTTGTGGCATGGCAGAACACAAAAATCCTTGGAAGACAATAGATGGGAAATTGGTTTACGAAAACCAATGGATCAGGGTAGACGAGTATAATGTCATCAACCCAACTGGGGGCAAAGGGATTTATGGAAAAGTATCTTTTAAGGGGCGTGCAGTAGGGATTCTGCCCATAGATGAAGACATGAACACTTGGCTTGTTGGTCAATTTCGCTATACATTGGACGAATACAGCTGGGAAATACCAATGGGTGCCGTACCATTCGAAGAGACTTATGAGGAAGGTGCCAAAAGAGAACTGAAAGAAGAAACAGGGCTAGATTGCGAGCATTTAGAGTTTCTCTCTAAAATACATACGTCCAACTCTGTAACTGACGAAGTAGGGATGATTTACCTGGCTACAGGTTTGACCCAAGGAGCAACAGAATTCGATGATACAGAAGACATCACTGTTAAGAAATTACCTTTCACTGAAGCCCTAGCCATGGTAATGGAGGGTAGAATTACAGATAGCTTAAGCGTTGCTGCTTTTTTAAAATACGCTAGAATTAAAGGGGTATGACTTTAGAAAGGCTCAGCTATCAACAGCATTTTAAGAAAATAATCAACCTTGCTTTTCCGGTAGTCCTTAGTCAAATAGGACATGTCATGGTGGGTATTGTAGACAGCATCATGGTCGGGCAAATCGGTTCAGAGGCCCTCGCAGCGTCTTCATTTGCAAATAGCATCGTGATGGTGCTTATGATGTTCGGTATCGGTGTGTCATATGGCATTACGCCATTAGTGGCTCAAGCCGATGGCGAAGGCGATACTACAAAAATCAGTCGATTGTTAAGGCATGGTATTCTGCTCTGTGGGGCAACCGGTTTTGGGCTAATGTTGCTAGGTTACTTGCTCTCTTTCGCTTTTGATGGTTTTGGCCAGCCCGAAGAAGTGATCAGTATGGGAACGCCTTACTACTATGTAATCTTGGCGTCACTTATTCCGTTGATGATTTTCCAGAATTTCAGACAGTTTTTGGAAGGGCTCTCTATTACTAAGCCGACTATGTACATCAGTATAGGGGCCAACTTGATCAATATTCTACTCAATTATCTTTTAATCTACGGTAAGTTTGGTTTCCCCGAGTTAGGCCTTATTGGTGCTGGCTGGGGAACCTTAATCTCAAGGCTGTTTATGGCCATTGGCCTGCTCATTTATATAGGCAAAGGCAAGCGTACAGAAATTTTTAAAGAAGGCTTACGGATTTTCAGTATTTCGGCCGCCTATTTCAAACCCATGCTCAAAATTGGGGTGCCAAGCGGAGCACAGTTTGTTTTCGAAGTCGGTGCATTTTCTGTAGCAGCCTTGATGATGGGCCAATTAGGAGTGGTTCCTTTGGCCGCGCATCAAATTGCCATAAGTTTGGTTTCATTGAGCTATATGATGGCAACTGGTATTGCTGCGGCTTCTACAGTGAGGATTGGGAATCAAATTGGCAAGCGAGATGCCTTCAACCTAAAGCGGGCAGGGAATATGAGTTTTATTATCTCCCTTATTTTCATGGCCTTTTGTTCAGTCATTTTTATCGCTGGCAATCAATTTTTTCCTACGCTTTATGTCGATGATCCTGAGCTTATTCAAATCGCTGGTTCATTGATTATTGTGGCTAGTTTCTTTCAGCTTTCAGATGGGGTGCAAGTGGTGGGGCTGGGTGCACTCAGAGGAATGTCTGATGTTAAAATACCGACTATTATTACCTTAATATCTTATTGGGTTTTGGGCATTCCAGCGAGTTATCTTTTTGGTTTTGTACTCGAAATGGGGCCAGAAGGCATTTGGTACGGCCTATTGGTTGGGCTCTCCGCTTCGGCCATTGCGCTTTTTGTTCGTTTTAAGATTTTGGCAAAAGAAAAGGCAATTTCTTTTGCCGTATCCTTGAACTGATGCAACCCTAAGCCCTAAACAATTGTCTGTCAGAAAACTCAAGTGCTATGACAACTATCAAATCATCAATCACCATCCTGTTCTTCCTATTTTCTTTTACCGTCTTTGCTCAAAACAAAGAAACCCGAAATGTGGGCGACTTTGATCAAATCACTATGGGAGTGGCAGGTAAAGTCTACATCAAGCAAGGCAACGTCAACGAGGTAATCTTAGAAGGGGACGATAGTGTTTTAGAAGAAATTGTTACCGAAGTACGTGGTGGTAGGTTGGTGATTAAGAATAAAAGAGATGGCTGGAGTTGGAATTTTTGGGGAAGCTCAAAAAGTAGTAGGGTGGAAGTATATATCACTATTAAGGAATTAAAAGGAGCTGCGGTGAGTGGTTCTGGTGAGATTATAGGAGAAAGTACTTTTAAGACCCGTGATTTTGAGGCTGACCTTTCGGGTTCTGGAAGTATGGAAATAGAGATTGATGCGCAATATACTTCGACTAAAATCTCTGGCTCAGGAAGAATTATTATCGGAGGAAAAACCGAACAAGCGAAATTGCGCATCAGCGGTTCGGGACGTTACGCGGGTCAGGAACTTGCTGCCGAAGATTATGAAATCAGTATTTCTGGTTCGGGTAGAAGTAATATTCAAGTGAGCGGTGATCTTGATGTAAGAATTAGTGGAAGCGGAAGTGTCTATTATGACGGTGAGCCGATAATGATTAATAAGAAAATCGGTGGCAGCGGAAGAGTAAGAAAGGCTAACTAGATTTAAAGTAAAAAATAATAATGAGTCCATACCGATTTTAATCAGTACGGACTTTTTTTTGAGACACAATCTAGTTTCCAACTAAGAATAGTTTTTTATTAAATAATTATAAGTCTAGTTATATATAGAAAAATGGGGTTGATATACATAATCTAGAATAGATTATAATTCTATGAAAACTGATTATGATATTATTTTAAATGTAACTAACATTAGATATTAATTAAATAACTGAATTGAAAATACATATCTCAGCTCGATTGATTATTTTGAGTTTGAAAATGACATGTAAGTTTCTAAGGTTTTTAATTAATAGGGGAGAAGCTGAATACCCCTTATTCTTCAACCCAAATATTTTTCATGAAGTCAAATAAGTTTCTGCTTTTTCTTGTGTGTGCTCACTTTTTGGTCTTAAGCTGTGAATTTTCGAGTTCCAAGGCGGTGAAAATGCAAAATGAATTAATTGTTACAGATACTTTAAATCTAATTTTGCCACGATCGATTAACCATCCTTTAAGTGATTTGTCATATTTTTGGTCTCATGATGGTGAAAGTTTTTCTTTTCTGAGTAGAGGTTCATTAGATTCATTATTCATAAATAGATATGCCCCAACCAAAGGATGGCTCAAAACGCTTGTTCGCCCATATGGCCCAAATCAAGTATACAGTGCTGGCGCTTTTGCTTTCAACTCAGACACCTCATTTTATTACTTTCCAAGTACTGTCTCGAAAATCTTATCTATAAATTCTTTGGATGGCAAAGTTTACGAAGAATTCGATTATTCCCCTTTACGCTTAGAGCGAATAAGGAGAAATAATAATAGGGCTAGTATTTATGTGGGTCAGGGATTAATAGGATTTGATCTCGTTGAGTATCGACCCTTGGAAGAAGAGTCAACGTTTTATGAAAGTTTTATATATGGATTATATAAAAGCGATTCTTTACATAAAATCATCCGATACCCAGAAGAGTTTCATGGTAAGGTTTGGTCGAGCAATGATGTTGACAGAAACTCCGTTGTCGTTGATGAAAAGATTTACTTTAACTTTTCAAAGTCACCCTATATTTATGTCTATGATTTTGAAGGTGAAATGCTCGGAAAGCATAAGGTTGGTTCTGATCGAATTAAAGAGTCGGAGTCTGGTAGAGTTGATAATGCTGAGATTAATATGTTCAGAAGAGAGAACAACGGATACTATACAAACTTAATTTATGATAAATGGAGAAAAGTATTTTACCGAATAGGTATATACTATGATACTAAGGAACAGATGTACGACATAAAGGATTTGGCAAGGATTGCGAAAAAGAGAATGGTTACCATAACTACTTTCAATAAAGATTTCAAAACTTTAGCATATAATGAGTTTGCTCTCAATTCAAAAATGGATGAAAGACTTTGTTTTGTGAACGAGGAGGGATTATTTCTCTTGAATAGGGGTGCTAAGACCGAAGATGATCTTAATTTTTATCAACTAAATTTAGTGAGTAATTGATTGAGTCTATTTGTTGTCAGTGTCCTTCAAGTTTTCTACAAAGAGAATTATTCCTTTTACGATTAAAAATTGACCTGTAATGTAGGTCAGCATGATCAGTAAATCAGCTTGTTCAAAATTCGAGTAGAACTTATTTATGGCCAACAGAGAATCACTTATTATAAAGATAATTGCGCCACCAAGTAGGTATAAAAAGCTCTCTTTAGAAGTTTTGCCAAACCGCTTGGCGGCAGTGATGCCCATCATACAAATGACAACAGTATAGATTAGGGTAGGAATTAACATCTCATCCAAATTTGGCCTTACAAACCTGAATACAAAAAGACCATAGCCAGCGAAGAGGATATCTGACCAATGAAATGTAAGCTTTCTATCTTCTGAATCAATAAGGTTGAGGTTCAGGAAAATATAAACCAAATGGGCAAATAGAAATGAACCTAACCCGAGCATAAAAAATAATGGGTTTTCATCATTGAAGAGGAGCAAAGTATCTCCAATAGCAGATAAAATAAGTGCTGCATTGACGAATTTACTCAGTCCCGTTTTCGGTACAGACTGGTTAAAGTAGACCAAAAGTGCAATCATGAGCATGGGCTTGGTAATCTGACTTAAAAGAGTCAATTCCAGAGCGATAGAGACTAAGTGACTTGCGGAAATCGCGAAAAAAATAACAAGTGAAGTGCTGATTTTCATGTTGTTAGGGTATTTGAAACTATAGCTTTACAAATTTCTTAGTCCAATTTAAGCCAAAATTTAAAAAGAAGAAGCCTAAAAGTGACAAGGCAGCGCAGGTGATAAAGGCTTCTCTCAAATTTTCTATTTGATTACCGTAGATCCAACCTGTAATTAAAGCCCCTAGTCCAATGCCAACTTCTAAAGCGATGTACATGGTGGCCAATCCTTTCCCTCTGAGGTGGTCTTGACTTAAATCAATAGTCCATGCATAAATGGTAGGCGTATTCATCCCTACAGAAACGCCAAAGAAAACAGCACTGACCATAAGCATAAAGGGCGTATGGGTATAGGCAATTAATACGTCAGCAACTGCGATAAAAAGAGTGGCGATTTTTAAAACGATCACTCTACCATATTTGTCTGATGCTTTTCCTGCTAAGAGTCTTATGATTAATGAAGAGAAAACGAATACGGTAAAGAAAATGCCTTTGTCGCCTTCATCATATCCTAAGCTCATGGTTAAATCAGGGACTAAAGTAAGTACTGCTCCAAAGGAGAAGGCGGTAAGTAAAAAGAGAATGGAAGGATTGAAAACCCTAGGCTCAATAATTTCATTGGGCTTGATTAACAGCAATCTAGGATGAAATTTCACCTTGTTTTGAAGGGTCTCTTTCATCCCGATCAGGATTAATACCGAAAGAATTGCAATCACTGAGGAGGTGTAGAACATAGCGTCTAGACCATACCAAACTGCCAATTTAGGTCCTATGGCTGGCCCTGCTGCCATGCCTAAACTTCCAAATAAACCTGAGAAACCCATGGCTTCGCCTCTTCTGTTGGCTGGAACAATATCTGCGATATAGGCAGAAGTACCTGTGGGCTTAAAACCTGTAGAAAAACCATGGAAAAAGCGCAAAAGCAAAAGCGCCCAAACTGTGCCTGCCATGGGGTACAAGAAGCCCATGATAAAACACACGCCAGCACCAATAATCATCACAGGAATTCGTCCTATGGTATCTGAAAGCTTACCACTAAAGGGCCGCGCCAAACCTGCTGTGACCGTAAAAAGGGAAATGATAAAGCCCTTGTATTCTCCCCCACCTAAAGAAGTAATGTAGTTGTACAAATCGGGCACAATCATATTGAAACTTCCAAAGAACAAAAATGAACTAAGGCAAAGTAAAAAAAACTGAAGTGTATATACTCTTGGTTCCTTAGTCATTTTACGAAAAACAATGTGGTCTCAAAAAAAGAGATTCGTCATTACTGCTCAAGCAGTTAACCCCAATGGGTAAGCAAATGAGATTACCAAACGAGTTGGGAATGGCGTTTTAAATTTATTTTGAGGGAAGCGATTTTAATTACTGCTGCATTAAAAAAGCTTTCATATAATCATCAAGATCTCCATCGAGTACATTCTGAACATCAGTACGCTCAAAACCTGTCCTGGCATCTTTAATCAGCTTGTAAGGATGCAGCACATAGTTTCTAATTTGCGAGCCAAAGTCTACTCTCATTTTTCCATCTTCAACGATATCTCTGGCCGCATTGCGCTTATCAATTTCAATTTGATAAAGCCTAGACTTTAGCATGGCCAAGGCACTTTCCTTATTACCCAACTGCGATCTTGATTCCGTATTTTCGATCGTAATTCCTGTTGGCGCATGCTTCAAACGTACACCGGTTTCTACCTTGTTTACGTTCTGACCACCAGCACCACCTGATCTGAAAGTATCCCAGCTGATGTCTGCGGGGTTGATGTCGATCTCAATGGTATTGTCTACTACAGGATAGGCGAAAACCGAAGCAAATGAAGTATGTCTTCTTCCTCCAGAGTCAAAAGGAGAGATGCGCACCAAACGATGTACACCAGTTTCAGCTTTCAACTGACCGTAGGCAAATTCACCATCGAATTGTAGTGTACAGGACTTACAGCCTGCGACTTCTCCCGGCTGATAATGCACTTGTTTTACTTTGTAGCCTTTGCGTTCGCCCCACATGATGTACATCCGCATGAGGATTTCTGCCCAGTCGTTGCTTTCCGTTCCACCAGCGCCAGGGTTGATTTCAATCATGCCGCTAAGCTGATCTTCTTCGCCACTTAGCATTTTTTTGAACTCTAGTTCTTCGAGCACCTTGAGTGCTTTCTTAAATTCTTTATCGACTTCTTCAACGGATACTTCACCCATTTCTAAGAATTCGTTAAAAGTCTCAACGTCATCTAAACCTGCTAGCACGTTATCGAAACTGCTGGTCCATACTTTTTTAAGACGGATTTGTTTGAGTACTTTTTCGGCTTCCTTGGGTTCGTTCCAGAAGTCTGGCTGTGCGGTTACAAGTTCTTCTTCTTCTACTTCGCTTTTCTTATTATCGTAGTCAAAGGTACCCCCTCAAAGCCGCTATTCTGGCCTTTAAATCTTTCAGTTGGTCTGAAGTCATAGTTTGTAATTTTTG
>JBLIES010000133.1:0-9799 GCA_047633135.1 Roseivirga sp. | reverse complement strand
TTTCTTCCAAAATCACGCCTCGTTCATTTTCAATTTGTTTCTCGGGAAAAATAGAATCGAAAGTAATGTCTTTTAAAAGCTCAAAGGCTGATTCCATGTGCTTATCTAAGACTGAGGCATAGAAGCAGATTTTTTCCTTTGTGGTATATGCGTTGAGCTCACCACCCACTGCATCGAGTTTATTTAAAATATGATATGCTTTTCTTTTCTGAGTGCCTTTAAAGACCATATGCTCCCAGAAGTGCGCAATACCGAGTTCATCTTCTGCCTCATCGCGGCTGCCAATATCTAATATGAATCCACAATGAACAATTTTGGTATTATTCACTTCTTTGTGGACTACCCGAATACCATTGGGTAATGTGAAAATATTGTAATCTACCATCTCTGCGCTCCTTCTGGCGACAAAGTTAAAAGAATAAACAGAAAAGAGTACCTAACTGAAAGGCTAAGTATTCGCGCCCTGTTTACACGAGAATTGAAACTGTAAAAACTCTATATTTGCAACGTTTCATGGAATACAGAAAAATCCTTATCATTCAAACCGCCTTTATTGGTGATGTAATTCTGGCGACTTCGTTGATAGAAAAACTGCATCAATACTATCCAGAGGCCAAAATCGACTTCCTACTGCGTAAAGGAAATGAGGCACTTTTACATCAACACCCTAAATTAAAAGAGGTGCTCGTTTGGGACAAGAAAGGTGGTAAATACCGTAATCTATTAAAACTACTTGGCCAAATACGAAAAGAAAAGTATGATTTGGTAGTGAACGTTCAGCGTTTTGCCAATTCAGGAATGCTGACTGCTTTTAGCGGTGCGAAGGAAAAAATCGGTTTCGACAAAAATCCTTTTGCTTGGGCTTTCACTAAAAAGGTAACCCATAGAATTGAAGAAGGAACGCACGAAGTAGAGCGCAACAATGAACTGATCAAAGCCATTACCGATGACAAGCTTCAGCGTCCTGTGCTTTATCCCTCAACCTTAGATTTTGAAAAAGTAGAGCAATACAAGGCAAAACCTTTTATTTGCATGGCTCCAGCCTCGGTGTGGTTTACCAAGCAATTCCCGAAAGAAAAATGGGTGGAACTAATCAAGTCTCTAAATTTTGCTGGCAACATCTATTTGATTGGCGCCCCCAATGACGAAGCGCTTTGTGATGAGATTATTAAATCAGGAGGAAACCCCAAGGCTCAAAACCTGTGCGGAAAAATGAACTTGCTTCAATCTGCTGCACTCATGAAAGACGCGGTTATGAATTACGTAAACGACTCTGCCCCTATGCATTTGGCCTCTGCCATGAATGCCAAAACAACTGCCATTTATTGCTCTACCGTGCCCGAGTTTGGTTTTGGGCCATTGGCCGCAGATGCCCGTGTGGTTGAAGTTACAGAAAAATTAGACTGCCGCCCTTGTGGATTGCATGGTTTCAAGGAATGCCCTAAAGGTCATTTTAAATGTGGGAGAAATATTGACATAGAGAAATTAGCATTACCCTCTTGAACCTAAAGTCTACCTGTCACTGACTCAGACTTAATACGCTCCACTTCTTTTTCTCCCTTTTTCCTGTTTACTTCGTTTCAATTCCAAAATCCCCAATCATGAGATACGAATCGATAGGAAAAGATCTTTTTATAAAAAACAGAGAAAAACTTAAAGCTCAGCTTAAGCCCAATTCTGTTGTTGTTGTGTGTTCCAACGATGTAATGCCGACTAATGCTGACGGCACTATGCCTTTTAGACAAAACAGTAATATGCTTTACCTCTCGGGTATCGATCAAGAAGACTCAGTGTTAGTGATTGCTCCTGACTTTCCCGATCCTAAATTCAGAGAAGTACTTTTCTTAAAAGAAACCAACGAGCATATTGCTGTTTGGGAAGGTCACAAATACACCCAAGAAGAAGCCACTGAAACCTCAGGTGTAAGGACAGTGATTTGGAATAACAAGTTCGAAAATGCCTTCAATACCATTTTAGCCGAAGTTGAACACATTTACCTCTACCAGAATGAGCATATTAGAAATGGCACAGCAGTAGAAACAAGAACTGATAGATTCACCAAATGGTGTCATTCAAACTACCCCAACTTCGAATATGAAAGGCTCGCTCCCATTATTTATAATTTAAGAACAGTCAAGGAGCCCAGAGAAATAGAGTTAATGCAAACGGCCTGTGACATTACAGAGGCGGCTTTTAGAAAAGTATTGAAATTCACTAAGCCGGGTGCTTGGGAATACGAAATAGAAGCAGAGGTTCAATATGAATTTGCCAAACGCAAATCAAAGGGTTTTGCCTATACGCCCATAATAGGAGGCGGGGCGAATGCATGCGTTCTTCATTATATCGAAAACAAAGATCAACTCAAGGACGGTGATTTAATTCTCATGGATGTAGGGGCTGAATATGCCAATTACAATGCAGACATGACCCGTACAATCCCAGTAAATGGGAGATTCACAAAACGACAACGCGATGTTTACAATGCAGTCTTAAGAGTCAAGAAAGCAGCAACGGCAATGTTAACGCCTGGAAATAGTATTCCTGAATACCATAAAGAAGTCGGCAAAATCATGTCTAGCGAATTGATTGGGCTTGGCCTCATTGATAAAACAGATGTGGCCAATGAAAAATCAGATTGGCCAGCATATAAGAAGTACTTTATGCACGGCACTTCTCATCATATTGGGTTAGATGTTCATGATGTAGCCAGTCTCTATGCTGAATTTAAAGAAGGCATGGTGTTTACTGTAGAGCCAGGCATCTACATTCCTGAAGAGGGAATGGGCATAAGGTTAGAGGATGATGAGGTCATCACTAAAGACGGTACGTTCAACCTGATGAGAAATATCCCGATCGAGGCCGAAGAGATAGAGGGCATTATGAATTCTAAATAGTATGAGTGCAGCAGCAGCGCAAGCGGCAATACAAGAAGCGATCAAAGCATCAGGGGCTATTGTCCGAATTGAAAACACTGATTTCAGTAGACTCATTTCTAAAATGGAAACCGGGTTAGTGATTGAAAGTGTCAGTCGTTTTTTCGGAAAGGAATACTATAAATACAGCACCTCTTACCTTGGTTTTGTTTTCTATTGTAAGTCTAACGAGAAGATTTCTATCTCATCGAGATTAGAAAAAATCAATGCCAAGAACATGTGGTTTCCACAATAATTAATTTAAAATGAGCGATCAATTAAACTCTAGCAGAGCACCTGAGCCAGTCGGGCTTTACCCTCATGCACGAAAAGTCGGAAATCTTCTTTTTCTTTCTGGCGTAGGCCCCCGAGAGCGCGGCACCAAAAAAATACCAGGTGTTGCGCTAGATGAAAATGGGGAAATAATATCCTATGATATAGAAGCGCAATGTCATTCAGTTTTCAAAAATGTTAGCCTGATTTTAGAAGATTCAGGTAGCAGTTGGGATAAGCTAATTGACGTCACGGTTTTTCTCACCAATATGAAAGAAGACTTTAAAACCTACAACAGGATTTATGCCGAGTATTTCAAAGACAATCAGCCTTGCAGGACAACCGTAGAAATCAACTGCCTACCCACGCCTATTGGCATTGAGCTAAAATGCATTGCCGAGATTTAACATCACATTGCAGTGAATCGGGAGAGCGGGTTTAATCACACATTAGAATCGCCATCAACTTGAAAGCATAAATTTAATGCGTAAATTTTTTAGTCTATTCGTCTCCTATGAAACGCTTCTTCAAATCCTTCATTAAAAAAACCAAAGTACTCTTCCAGAAAATGGCTCCTGGAGAGCTCGCTTGGAAAGGTGCTAACAGTGCCATTGCTACTACTGCTATTATCGCTTGGGTTGCTGGGGGATTGGCCCTTTTCGTTTTCGCATCAGGGACACCCCTGATGGGCTTGATCCCCGTCATCTTAGGGTTGTGTATCGCATTTTTGATTAGTGCAAGCGCGATATTGGCACTTTTGATTTTGAAAAAGCTGCCTAAAAGCTTTATTTGGGTATTGCCGGGGGCTATTTTTTTGACAGTCGTAGTTTTTGGTGATCAAATAGGACCTCGATTTGCAGTTTTCGCCATCTGCTTTTCTGGATTGGCTGGTGCTGGACTTTATTCTCTTTTCAAATCTCGAAAAACTTTACTCTCAACACTCCAAAAAGTCATCGCTTCTGCTGGCTTAATCATAGGATTTGCTGGTTTAATATGGGGCTTGGTCTGGCTTTTTGATTCAGGCCAGTCTCCTGAAATTGAACCGGTAAATGCAGCCAAACTATCAGAGTATCGCCCAGAGCATATAAAAGAACCCAATCCTTCGGAAAAAGGAAGATTCAAAACCAACTATTTAACCTACGGTAGTGGAAAAGATTTGCATAGATCAGAATTTAGTACTGATGCAACCATAATCACTGACTCTGTAGACGGCACTAGGCTCATTGATAATTGGGAAGGTATAGCGGGGAAATTAAGGACTAAATTCTGGGGGTTTGATAAAACTGCTCTCCCAATCAACGGACGAGTTTGGTATCCTGAGGGAGATGGTCCATTCCCGTTGTCATTAATTGTGCACGGAAATCACGGAATGGAAGACTTCTCGGATACTGGGTATGATTACTTAGGGGAGCTGTTGGCGAGTCAAGGGATAATCATGGTGAGTGTTGATCAAAATTTCATCAATAGCTCTTGGAAAGACGTATTTGGAGATGGGCTCGATGAAGAAAATGACGCACGAGGTTGGTTGCTCTTAGAGCACTTAAATTATTGGAGAAAATGGAGTGATGATAAGGATAATCCATTTTATGATAAGGTGGATCTTGACAATATCGCTGTAATGGGTCATTCCAGGGGTGGAGAAGCTGCTGCCATAGCTGCATTTCTTAATAAACTTAAACTGTACCCCGATGATGCCAAGCAGCAATTCAACTTCAATTTTAATATTAAATCGGTGGTTGCCATTGCTCCGGTAGATGGTCAATACAAACCTGCTGAAGTGGGGACTCCATTAGAAGAGGTCAATTACCTAGTGCTCCATGGCGCAAATGATGGAGATGTGTCTTCCTTTGGTGGACTTCGTCAATATGAGCGCGTCACTTACTCTGATTCTTCTGACCTGTTTAAGTCTGCCGTTTATATCTATGGTGCCAATCACGGCCAATTCAATACAACCTGGGGGGATTCCGATTCACCACAGCCATATGCTTCTCTTTTAAACACAACGGCACTTCTTCCAATGGAAGAGCAGATGGAAATTGGAAAGATTTATATTAGTGCTTTTCTTCAAGCTACGCTTCAAGGCAAAAGTGAATACAAAGAACTCTTTAAGGATCATCGAGCAGGTCGAGATTGGTTACCCCAAACTATTTATTTAAATCAGTTCGAATCTGCTTCATGGGCTACAATCGCAGACTTTGAAGAAGATTTAGATTTAACCACGACTTCTTCTGGTGGCATAGTTTTATCTGAAAATCTCACGGTTTGGCGAGAGCAAATGGTAAGTATGAAATGGGGTAATCGCGGAACTAGAGCCCTTTATGTTGGCTGGGATAGTTTGGCCAATGAAGGGAAAACAGCATCATTAGAACTATTAATGAATCCAAAAGTAGGCTTTAAAGACATTGAAGGGATTACTTTCGAGTTTTCAGAAGCTAAAGAAGATAGCTACCCAGATAAAGAGGATGACAAAAACAATATAAACGTAAATTCAAACAGCTCCAATGATAATGAAATCATAGAGGAGACTGAGAAAGAAGAGAACGAGGATAACGAGGATGATGAAGCGCCCCTACCTATAGATTTTACCATTGAGCTAAAAGACACAATGGGAAACATTGAGTCGCTGTTCCTTAGTGAGTTTTCATTTTTACAAAGACAGCTTGAGGTAGATATCTTGAAAAACCCTGAATTAGAATCGAATGATAAGTCCGAAGCGATTTACAGTACTTTTTTTATCGGCCGAAACTTACTTTCACTAAAATCATCTACGCTCAACTTAGACCAATTGTCCTCTATCAAATTAATTTTTAATCAAACACCTCAAGGGGTTATCATAATTGACAAGGTTATGGTATTCCACTAACTCGATTTGACAATTATTAGACAGGTCAAAAAAAAAAAACAGTGAACCCATTATTTCAATCCATCTACAGTAGGGTATGCAGACCTATATGAGTACTTAGTATATCAATTCCAGCAGTTGGTAACCAAAACAATTCTGTTATGAGAACAAGCCCCCATAAATTAAACGTTCCGTTGATCCGTCACCTAGTGAATCTGGGTTCAGGGTTATTATTGAATTTATTAAAAAAGTTTAAACCTGGCGATTTCATCGAAATCAATGGAGAAATAGGATCCGTTACCTCAAAGAAATTAGCTAGTAGTCAAATAAAGACTGTTGATGGAGAAATCATTTCTATAGACAATTCTACTTTTTTCTTGGGCTCAATGTATAATCTGAGTAAAGAAAATATTATCCGCTTGGACTTAAAGTTAGACATCTGTTATACAGAAAACATACCCTCTATTAAGGAGGCAATACTGTCTTTCTTGGAATCGCAAAGTGGTCTAATAAGCGCTCCAAAAATTAAAATCTCTGTTTCCAAGCTCAAAGAAAATTTTGTAGAGTTAAAAGTAAGCCCTTGGTGTGCTTTAGACAATTTTCTTCCCCTCGACCATCAATTAGAAATGTTACTCATTCAAAATTTGTCTATCAAAGGCTTTAAAGTAAGAGAAATACAATCTTTCTCTGCCAACCGAGAAATAGCGTAGTGTATTTCTAAAACAACGAAGAGAAGCTTGGTTTTAATTCAAAATAAGAATTGAAAGAAGGCATACATCAGAACAATTTTAATTGACTTTACCCCTGCCAAGCTCCCGATAGGCGTAATTCATTTAAACAACGAAATCACGTATTTGCATGTAAATTTTTAACAATTAATGTCACTTCCAATAAAACACAAGTAACCAAAACTCTGAAGCAATCGAAGTATCCGTAAAAGAACCTCTGAACTTCAATGTGATTGCCAACATTACTTTTAACCAAACGTGTGTCATTAATGGTAAAGTATTTAGTCATTCCCCCTTATGGGAATGACTAAATATTTAAGCTAAAACATTTGAGTCTGATGCTTTTGTCTTTGTCTCTAATGCTCAAACAAATCAAACACTCAGCCTTAATACTAACGGTCAAGCTTCTTTGAACCTTGACGATTTAAACCTGACTGACTGCTTTGATTTTGCTTACATCACCCCTTCTAAAGGTATAGGAGAAGATCATGCATCGTGTTTAAGTAATAATTCATACGCTTCAAGTTCTACCGATTTCGCTATAAGGCCTCACATCTCCATCATTTTTATAGCTAGACATTTAGTTTTTTGTATACATACTTTAAGACTGGGTCAAGTGGCTCAACTTTTGGTAAAGGACAAAAGACGACAAGGATGGCAAAAAAGACAAGGAAGATAAAGACGACAAGAAGGGCAAAGACGATAAGGAGGATGACAATGGGTCAGGAGAATCTTGTCAGTGTGAAGGGAAAATGGAAAACTTCACAGTTACTTACACTGGTACGTCCGGCAAAACCGTAACTGTCCGCCATAAAAAGAAAGACGTTGTTATTGCCACTTACACCAATGTTCAATACGGTCATCAACTAGTTGTCAATGGTTTTGATGACAAAGATCGTCTTGAGTCGAAAACATACATGCGTGTAGGTTGGGTGGATTATGAAATTCATACGTCATGCACAATTAATATTCTGGGTATGGAGGTTGGTCCATTCATAGTCACTGAATATACTGACGGAGAAGGCTTCACTTGTTCATTACCAGATGATAACGGTAGTGGAAATAATAGCGGCTGTGATGTTGACGTGATTGAATATTCTGGCCATGTGACTATTTGCTACAATGGTGAAATATACTGTTTAAGTCAATCAGCAGCCAAAAATTACTTAGCAATGGGTGCACAACTCGGCAGTTGGGCTATAAATATCTCTCCGGTTGTCAACAACAATGGTGGAAGCGCATCTCAATTTAGTTTTGGTGAGGCCTCAATTAAGTTCGAAGTTAACACCTACCCTCACCCCGCAACAGCTATTGCTAATATCACTTTCAATGTAAACAGAGAAGGACCAGTAACGGTAGCCATTTTTGATACCCGTGATATGCAAGTAGGTCTTACCCTATTTGAAGAGACTGCACAAATTGGTAAACCTTACACTGTAATATTCAATGCTAGTTCAGTTAAAGAGGGGATGTATATCATTAGATTAAATACTGCAGGATATGTTCAGCGCAAGAAATTACTCATCAAAAGATAAATAGAGCGCAGTCATTTTAAGAAACTACCCGCTCAGGTCGAACCTTCTTTTGTTTCCCCCCATCTGAATGATAAAGCCATTTTCTTTGTTGCCCCTGTAGAATCAATAAGTTAGAATCAACAATTGCAGTAATTAAGCGAGGGTTAAATCTTTTATTTCACAACACTTAATTCTCAATCACGTTTGTTTTAAAAAACTTTGTTGCCTTTCCTCTTTCCACGTTCTATCTTTGCGGAAGCAATATCATTCAATTTATTTCTGATGAAATTTTATCTCTAGGAAAAAACAATTGGGTAAAACAAAAGCATTGGTTAAAGTTATCCTTCACCTAACAGCAAGGCTAATAATTATATGAAATATAAAGCAATCAAATTTTCCAGAAGTAATCAGGCTGAATTCATTCACGACCTAAGAAAGCGCGTGAAAGATTACTTCGAAACGAATCAGATTTCTACCTATGGTAATACCAAAATGGTGGTAAAAACTATCGTTATGTTTTTACTATACTTTGGCCCATACGCACTTCTCCTTACCGGAGTCATCTCAAATATTTGGATGGTACTTTTGATGTGGGCCGTTATGGGTATCGGTATGTCTGGCATTGGTTTGTCTGTAATGCATGATGCCAATCACGGAGCCTATTCAAAAAACAAGCATGTGAACAAGTATATGGGCTATGTTATGAACGTTATTGGTGCCAGTGCTTTTAACTGGAAGGTGCAACATAACGTACTCCATCATTCATTTACCAATATTGATGGCATGGATGAAGACATTGATCCAGGGAAATTAATGAGGCTATCTCCACATGCCCCTCTGTTAAAGGTGCATAAACTGCAACACATTTACGGTTGGTTTCTATATGGTTTGATGACATTCCTATGGCTGACAACTAAAGATTTCAAGCAACTCTATCGTTACAAAAAATTAGGCCTATTGAAAGCCCAAAAACGAACATATACAGGAGTACTTATAGAGACTATCATTTCTAAAGTGGTGTATTATGGCTACGCCTTGGTACTTCCTTTGATGCTAATACCAGCCCCTGTCTGGGTGATTCTTTTTGGTTTCTTTATCATGCACTTCATCACAGGTTTATCGTTAGGGTTGATTTTCCAACCTGCTCACGTGATGCCTTCATCTGATTACCCAATGCCTGATGATACAGGTAATCTTGAGACGAACTGGGCAGTTCATCAGCTTTTCACTACGACTAATTTTGCACCGAAAAGCAAGTTGTTCTCGTGGTATGTTGGAGGTCTAAATTTCCAAATAGAACATCATCTCTTCCCGAATATCTGCCATGTTCATTATAAAAAAATATCAAAAATTGTAATGGAAACGACTAAAGAGTACGGTTTACCTTACAACTCAGAAAAGAGTTTCCTAGATGCAGTAACTAGCCATGCTAAAATGCTCAAGAGCTTGGGTTCTGGACAAACTGCGCAATAATTGACATCATCTTTAAAAAAACCGACTGTGATTCAGCACTTTTATTTAAGCTGTATC
>JBLIES010000132.1:0-9827 GCA_047633135.1 Roseivirga sp. | reverse complement strand
CGTTTGGCTTGTCAAGCGAATATGCCTTAATAAACCATGTTTCCTTTTCTGTGAAAGCGCCACGGGATGTTCCTGCTTTGAAACGAAATTTTAAGACATGAGGAATGACTTCAAATTTAACCTTCATTATTTACCTAATAATCGTTTAACATACTTGCCTATAATGTCAAACTCTAAATTCACCTTGTCTCCTTTTTTGAGTTGATGAAAACATGTGTTTTCATACGTATAGGGAATAATTGCCACTCTAAAGTTAGCCTGTTCAGAATTAAAGCATGTTAAACTCGTTCCATTAATGCAAATAGATCCCTTCTCAACCGTTACATTCCCTATTGAAGGGTCGTATTCAAAGTCGAAAAGCCAGCTTCCGTCTTTTACTTGGACTTCGGTAACTATGCCAATTTGATCCACATGTCCTTGAACAACATGCCCATCAAACCTACCATTTGCGATCATGCAACGCTCTAAATTGATCACAGAACCTACATTCCATCCCGATAAATCCGTTTTTGTTAGCGTTTCGTCAATCGCTGTGACCACATGCTGATCGTCTTTGATTTGCACCACAGTAAGGCATACACCATTGTGTGCGATGCTTTGGTCTATTTTCAATTCAGCGCTAATTGGGCTCTGAACTGTGAAATGTAAATTGGACCCTTCTCTTTCAATTGATTTGATGGTGCCAGTCTTCTCAATAATTCCAGTAAACATAAGTTTGATTCTATCTATTTAATTCCTAGATCGGGGTATTTGCCAGTCTTTGTTCTATAAAAGACCTTCATTTTTTCAATGTCCTCTTCCACATTTCCTGTAAGTTGAAGCACAGGTCCAATCCCCGCTATTTTATTTTTGTAATCCAAAAAACCTAACACCAGAGGAACGCCTCCTTTTAATGCCGTATAGTAAAAACCGGTACGCCATTCGGGAACATACTTTCTAGTCCCCTCTGGGGTAACCATTACCGCTAGACTGTCTCGTTCTTTAAATAAGTCGGCCATCGCCTCGACCATACTTTTACGCTTTTCTCCTTCTATTTTAGGTGACCTGTCTATGGGTATTGCTCCCATGCTCCTGAGCATCCATCCCAGTGGCCCCACCATAAACTCCTTTTTAATTGTGTAATTAAGAGGAACATCGAGTAGGTAAAAGGCGGCCCTGGCATAAACAAAATCCCAATTACTGGTATGTGGCGCTGCTGTGATCACCACTTTTGTTACTCCCTTTGGGAAAGTCCCTTCTAACTTCCAGCCTGTAATCCAAAACAATAACCTTGAGATTAGTTTCATCATTATGTATTATGCGTTTTGATGCTTCAAATTAGCTTTTTCTAGCAGCTTTTGAACAGATACATTATCAGTATTTACTTCGAAGAAATGCAGCGTAGATTCATAACCTATATCATAGATCAGTTGCGCTTTTTTTATATCAAAGCTGCCAAATTTTCTTAATTCCTTCGGCTCTATTACAATATCACAAACCTCAAGACTAGGATCGACATTCGCACTAATACTTACCATAGAAATGCGTTCTATCATTTTTTTCGGACCTCCTAAATCATCCTCTCTTATGATAGGAGCAACATTCACACCGATGACAATATCACAACTTTCACGAAGTACTTCAGAGGGGAGATTGTTAACAATTCCGCCATCAATGTAAGCTTGATTGCCAATTTTTACAGGATCAAAAATGAAAGGTATACAGCTAGACGCCATCATGGCTTTAATCAGAGGGCCAGATGTAAATACATGCTTCTTTCCTTCATTAAGGTTAGTCGCAATTATTTTTAAGGGAATTTTAGTATTACTGAAACTATCATCACCGAAAAATTTTCGAAATACAGCTTCACTTTTACTCATATTGATCAAACCAGAAAGGCTAAATGCAGGCCAAATAATTTTGAATAAATTCGTTTTAGAAATAAGCTCTAAAGCTTCTTTGGGCGAATGACCACAAGCGTAAAAGGTCGCTGCAATTGAGCCCGCACTTGTCCCTGAGATCTCATTAATTTCAATTCCTAATTCTTCTAGCGCCTGAAGAACTCCTAAGTGAGCAAATCCTCTTGCACCACCACCAGATAAAGCAATTCCTGTTTTCATTTTATAATATTTCTGATAGTGGAAAGGTCCTATCCAACCTTACTCCTTTTTCGGTATGTTTCACAGTACAACACTGATTTTGCGAATCATGTTCTAAGAAAAGTACGTAGCCATGATCAGCTGCTTCGATTAAAAACTTTTCCTTTTCGGTCAATGTAAGTAATGGTCGAGTATCATAACCCATGACATAAGGCAAAGGAATGTGCCCTACAGAGGGTAACAAATCTGCCATAAAGACTATGGTATGCTCTTTATACTTGATTTTAGGTAGCATCTGTTTGTCGGTGTGCCCATCTGCTGTAATTAAATCAAATTGCTTAAATGGACTTTTACCTTTTAAATCTACAAAGTTCAGATGACCACTTTCTTGTATGGGCAAAATATTCTCCTTCAAAAAAGAAGCTTTTTCTCTTGGGTTTGGTTGAGTTGCCCATTTCCAATGGTCTTCATTAGACCAATATTTTGCATTTGGAAAATGCAGTGACAACTTCTCCTTTTCATTACCGACATAATCCACTCCGCCACCACAATGATCAAAATGAAGGTGAGTCAAGAACATATCGGTGATATCGTTGGTCGAAAAACCCGCTTGATTTAAAGACTGATCCAAGTCTGTATCTCCATGGAGGTAAAAATGGCCAAAGAACTTGGCATCTTGCTTGGTTCCTATTCCATTGTCTATCAGAATCAATTGATCACCATCTTCAATTAAAAGGCAGCGCATGGCCCAAGTGCAAAGGTTCTTTTCATCGGCAGCGTTGGTACGAGTCCAGAGCGATTTTGGTACCACACCAAACATTGCTCCGCCATCGAGTTTAAAAAAGCCAGTATCGATTACGTGTAGTTTCATCTTTTTCTTGAATTCTGTGATTCTAAGTGCAATTTAGAATGCTTTCCGGTTTTAGCCAGCACTAATCTAAGATACCTCTCATGGCCTCTCTGAATACTTCAAAATCGATTAAATTCTTGTGTTTTCCTCCATCAACGGTAATAAGTTGCACCGAATTATTTGAGATGGATTCCGCTAACTTTTGACCAAGCCGATAAGGAACAACTTCGTCTTTCGTACCATGAAAAATATAAATAGGGCATTCAGCCGATTGCAAATACTCATGACTCCTGAAATTGAACCTCAAAGCAAGCCCCACAGGAAAAATGGGGAAATAGCGCTGAACCACGGATTTGAAATCATAATAGGGAGTTTCTAAAATTAATTGCTTGGGCTTATGTTTCGATGCCAAATAGGAAGCAATACCAGTACCTAAAGACCTTCCAAAGATTGTTATTCGATCTTCTGAATAGTCATTTAGCGCATATTGATAAAAGAGTTCAGCATCTGAAAGCAAATTGGCTTGAGTTCTTTTGCCTGTGCTCTTCCCGAAACCTCTATAATCCATTATAAGCACATCATAGCCCAACTCAACATAAAATTCTACCACCTTGCCCCAGCGCCTTAAATCACCAGCATTACCATGAAAGTAAATGATCAATCCCTTACTCTCTTCCGACTTGAAATGAAGTGCATTCAGTATTGCGTCATCACCGGTAGTCAAATTTAACTCTTCAAATTTATATTGAAATTTAAATGCATAATCTTCTGGTATTGAACCATCTAAGAAAATTAATTTTTCTTGGAAAAGGTAAATGACTAAGCCGGATGCTAGGTAAATGATCAGGAGGGAAAGCAGTATGATTTTCAATTTTTTCAAGTTAAAACTACTTCTGCTTATTCTTTCTAACAAAGCTTAAACTTGTAGCTTTAGGATCGATTGACTTAGGCAATTTAGCATGTAAAATCTCTTCCATCATTCTATGGTATTCCTCAAAAGTGTGCATGTTATTGTGGCCACCTCCTATCACTGGATAAAGTCTTGTATTGTCAGGGGCAATTTTAGACAATGTAACCGAGGTTTTAAAAGGTATGAGTCGGTCATTTGTGCCGTGAACAATTTTAATTGGACATTTTACATGCTTTAAGTACAAATAGGTTCTAACGGGAAACCTCATGATCAACGATACAGGCATGAAAGGTAAAAAGCGTTTGGTCACCTTAGTGAGACTGTAATATGGGGATTCGAGTACTAACATTCGAGGGTTGTTCGTACTTGCTAATTTAGCTGCAAAACCAGAACCTAATGATCGGCCATACATAATGATGTACTTCTCGTCCATCTGCTTTTTGACTTCATCATAAACGTATTGTAAATCTGCCTTAATGCTGTCTTCACTACGTTTGCCAGTACTTTTTCCAAATCCACGATAATCTACCATGACTACATCGAAGCCCTGTCGAGTGAAATCAATCGCGAATTTACCCCAACCTTTGATTGATTTAGAATTGCCCTTGAGGTAAAAAACGACTCCTTTAGGTTCTGGGATATGAAAGTGAATGCCGTTGATATTTACTCCAGGAGACATTTCAAAATTATACTCGGTGAACTTGAGGTTAGGGTACTTGAATTCGAAATCTTGGGGGAGTTTTTCTGGCTTAAACAGGAATTGATCTTGCCAAAAGTACAAGATTACATTCGCCAGAACGTAGATAGAAACTATTAATATGATAATACCACTGATACCCAATTGTCAATTTTTAAAAAATTTAGCTGAAAAATTGCTGGTTTAAAAATCTAACCCCATAAATCTGATTTTCAAGCGTTTAAATTCTTCATTAAATGACAAGATCTTTGACCGCTTTCCAACTCAAGTTGGCACAATCTAATCGTTCAGGGAACTCGCGCGCAGCTGCAAAGGCCAATAGTTCTTCCTCATCGGTTATCTGTTCTGGTGATTGAGCCTCAGCAGGATCTAGAATCTTTAAAAAGTCATCAATAACCCTCTCGATTTCTTTGAGCTCCTTCCCTATTAATTGTTTTGTCAATACCGAAGTCGAAGCCTTAGAAATAGCGCAGCCATAACCCGTAAAGGAGGCTTCTAAGACTCTGTCATTAACAATATTTAAATAAACCTCGTACTGATCTCCGCAAACTGGGTTATAGGCCTTTACTAAATGTGAGAATGAAGTTAACTCCCTCTCGTTATGCGGTTTTTTCGAAAGTGCTAAAATCTGCGATTGATATAATTGCTTCAATTTCTCTGTCATCCGAAAAAGGCTTTTATTTCTTCTAAGGTATCTTTGAACTTATCGATTTCACTCGTTTCGTTATACACACTAAAAGAGGCCCTCACCGATGATGGCAGGCCTAAACTCTTATGTAATGGTTGAGTACAATGGTGCCCTGCTCTTACTGCAATGCCTTTTTCAGCTAAAAAAGTTGCAATATCATGCGGATGAATACCATCCATAGTAAAAGAAAGGATACTCGAATTATTAGCTTCTTCGGCCAAAATACTGATCCCCTCTATCTGATTTAAAGATTGAACGGCATAATTCCTCAGCATTGTACTGTGCTTTGCTATACTTTCTACGCCAAGGTGCTCTACGAAATCAATAGCAGCGCCTAAGCCGACTACGCCAGCCATATGAGGTGTCCCCGCTTCGTGTTTTGCTGGTAAACTAGCGAAAGTTGTTTCCTCAGCGGTAACAGACTTCACCATTCCACCGCCATAGGAGAAAGGTTGTGCATTTTCTAAATGTGACTGCTTGGCATAAAGTACTCCCAGGCCAGTTGGACCATAAAGCTTATGAGCAGAAAATGTCAGGAAATCGCAGTCTAGTTTTTGAACATCGATCTTTTCTGAGAGAACAAGTTGAGCTGCATCAACCAAAACCAAAGCACCCACCTGATGCGCTAAGTCAATGATTTTCTTTAAATCGTTTTTCGTACCAAGTGTGTTAGAGATAGCCGAAATAGCCAAAAACTTCACTTTTGGACTGAGCAACTCTTCCAAGGCATTCAGGTCAACCGTCAATTCATTTGAAAGCGGCATTACTTTGAATTCTGCTCCTTTTTCTAAACAAGCCTGTTGCCAAGGAACAAAATTGGCGTGGTGTTCAGCTTCTGAAACTAAAATTTGATCACCTCGGCCTAAATTGGGCAATACGATAGTGTTGACCACCTTATTAATCCCATCTGTAGTTCCTGCTGTGAATACTATTTCGTTGGAAGATTTTGCACCTAAAAAGACAGCTATTTTTGAACGTACTTGAGTGAACTCATTTGTAACTTGAGTAGCAGGCCAATACAAGCCGCGACCTACATTCGCATTGTAGTGTGAATAGTAGTCAGATATGGCCTTAATAACAGACGCTGGCTTTTGCGTAGTAGATGCATTATCGAAAAAAATGAAGGGCCTACCTTCCTTTTCGGCATTGGCAAAAATCGGAAAGTCCTGCTTTATTACGCTCATACCATTATTACAGATTGAATTTATTTGGGGTTAGTGACTGTCGTCACTATGACGGCCGACATGAGTGCCACCATAATGGCTGCCTGAATTTCTCTAATGCTCTTATTTATCACTTGGCTAATCTTTATATCCTGAGTTATCGCCTTGATCCTTTCTTTTACAATCGCGTAGTCTTCCTTATTTCTAAAGGCCTCTTTAGTTAAATCAGACACTTCGATTAAACTCAGCAGCATGATGTCTTGAGTTTCAGATTTAGCACCATTATGAATCACATCATCCAGCCTTTGCCTCACCTTATTTTCTGGTGTAATGTTAGAAGTAGGGTATTTATTATTAGGAATCACCCAAAGAATTTTATGTTCTTCTTTTCTTAAAATACCTTTATTCTCAAGCCTCAATAGGGTGTCTTTTTTGAGTTCGTTCGCTTGCTTTGCCAACAATTCAATCCAATTTTTCACCTTTTGTTGCGGAGCCGTTTTTATCTGATCAATCACCTTGTTGATCACCATTTCTAATTCATATTTATCGTCAACAAGTTTTAAGGTATCGCCAGAAATATCAATCTTTTCTCGGAGCGCCATTTCAAGTAAAATAGCACCTGCCAAACCGTGAGAAAGATAAGTAGAATCGATAACGAACTTGCCTTTATCATCATCAAGAGCTATTAAAAGGAATTCTTCTATTAAATTTAGTTTCATATAATTGTTCCGAAATCAATTGATTAAGGGCTGAATAAAACTAAATGTCGTAAATATTATTTGCCGAGCAAGATTATCTTGAAAAAGAGTGTCAAGACAGTTTGCTTTCTGAGTAAGTCACAGGAACTACTGCCCTGCTTTATGCTGCAGAAGAAGATGAACAAGTAAGTTTGACATATTACCTGGTATGCGTTTTCGAGGACAATCCATTAGTGGCAGAAATCAACATTCAGAAAACCCTTTTCTTGACATGCTTTTTTGATACTCTGACATTTGGGCTGACAAAATTTCAGCTTTTTTGATTGGCACACAAAATGTAATCCTGCTCCTTGTCAAATTGTTTAAACTTTAACTAATTCATAAAAATGTCAAAAGTAAATATCACTCCACTTGCAGACAGAGTTCTTGTAGAGCCTGCACCTGCCGAAGAAAAAACTGCATCTGGCTTATTTATCCCTGATTCAGCTAAAGAGAAGCCTCAAAAAGGTATTGTAATCGCAGCTGGAACGGGTAAAAAAGATGAGCCAATGACTGTAAAAGTTGGCGACACTATATTGTACGGTAAATATGCTGGTACTGAAATTAGTGTAGAAGGCAAAGACTACTTGATCATGAGAGAGTCTGACATTTTTGCAATTGTTTAATAATCAAAGAATCTAAAATCAAAAAAGAAATGGCAAAAGAATTATTCTTTCGTAATGACGCTAGAGACCGCCTGAAAAAAGGTGTTGACACCTTGGCAGATGCTGTGAAGGTAACATTAGGTCCAAAAGGTAGAAATGTAATCATAGATAAAAAATTCGGTGCCCCTACCGTAACTAAAGATGGTGTTTCTGTCGCAAAAGAAATTGAGCTTTCAGAACCAATCGAAAATATGGGTGCTCAACTGGTAAAAGAGGTAGCTTCAAAAACTGCTGATAGCGCTGGTGATGGTACTACAACTGCAACTGTTCTTGCTCAAGCTATTTTTGGCGTGGGTATCAAGAATGTAGCAGCGGGTGCAAACCCAATGGATTTAAAAAGAGGTATCGACAAAGCTGTTGCAGCTGTTGTTGCTGACCTTCACAAACAATCAAAGCCTATCCAAAATTCAACTGAGATTAAGCAAGTAGCGACTATCTCTGCGAACAACGATGAGGAAATCGGTCAGATGATTGCTGATGCGATGGACAAAGTAGGTAAAGACGGTGTAATCACTGTTGAAGAAGCAAGAGGAACTGAAACTGAAGTGAAAACTGTAGAAGGTATGCAGTTCGACAGAGGTTACTTATCTCCTTACTTCGTTACCAACACTGAGAAAATGGAAGTTGAATTGGAGAATCCTTATATCTTGATCTATGACAAGAAGATTTCTTCAATGAAAGAATTACTTCCTATTTTAGAGCCAGTGGCTCAAAGTGGAAAGCCTCTTTTGATTATTTCTGAAGATGTTGACGGTGAAGCACTCGCTACATTGGTTGTGAACAAAATCAGAGGTTCTTTGAAAATCTCTGCTGTTAAAGCTCCAGGCTTTGGCGATAGAAGAAAAGCAATGCTGGAAGACATCGCTGTATTGACTGGTGGAACTGTAATTTCTGAAGAAAGAGGTTACAAACTAGAGAATGCTACGATGGAATATCTTGGTACTGCCGAGAAAATCAACATCGACAAAGACAATACTATCATTGTAAATGGTGCTGGTCGCGAAGAAGATATCAAAGCGAGAATTAACCAGATCCAACAACAAATCGAAAACACTACTTCTGACTACGACAAAGAAAAGTTGCAAGAAAGACTTGCTAAACTTTCTGGTGGTGTAGCTATCCTTTACATAGGTGCTGCAACTGAAGTAGAAATGAAGGAGAAAAAAGACAGAGTTGACGATGCATTACACGCTACAAGAGCTGCCGTACAAGAAGGTGTGGTTGCTGGTGGTGGTGTTGCCTTGATCAGAGCTGCTTCTTGTTTAGATAAAGTAGCAGTAGAAAACGAAGACGAAGCAACTGGTGTTAATATCATCAGAATTGCTTTAGAGTCTCCGTTAAGAACTATCGTAGCCAACTGTGGTGGTGAAGGTTCTGTAGTTGTCAACGAAGTGAAAAACGGAACAGACGATTACGGCTTTAACGCAAGAACTGAGAAGTACGAAAACTTAATCGCTGCTGGTGTGATCGATCCAACTAAAGTAACTCGTTTAGCTTTAGAAAATGCTGCTTCAATCGCTGCATTGCTATTGACTACCGAGTGTGTAGTTGCCGAGAAACCTGAAGAAGGTGGTGCTGGTGGAATGCCTCCAATGGGTGGCGGTATGGGCGGCATGATGTAATCTGCTTCGCAGATTAGCATTAAGTTCATAGTACCCCGTACTCACAAATATAGAAAAAGCCTGATTCGCAAGAGTCAGGCTTTTTTGCTATTACCATCTTAAGTATTTCTGAGATCGGTGAGGTTTTTGAAACCTTACAGGTTTTTTTGAAAGTAAAGTGAATATTGACTAAATCGTAATTACAATTTTTCTGAAATGTAGATTACCGTTAAGGCATAAACTAGGTTAGATATTAAAAATAATTAATATTTCTGAGCCCCTTTTCCATCTGATGAACCCTTGAATTGGCGAAATAGCTAAGGCGGTATCTTCGCAAAGATTAGTTTGATTAAATATTTTTATCCAATCACCTTGGATTTCATGAATCCTGAAACATGTCAAACTAAAATCCGACATGAGCTTTTCCCTATTGCTCGG
>JBLIES010000131.1:0-9930 GCA_047633135.1 Roseivirga sp. | reverse complement strand
CTCAAGATGGAATTGAATGGCGAAACGAAATGGGTGTTGCTTGTCAGCATTAATCCAGGCGCTCCAAATGGCGGATCTGGTACTCAGTATTTCATTGGGGATTTTGACGGGAAAACCTTTACCAATGATTACGATGAAGAATTGACCAAATGGATCGACTACGGAAGAGACAATTACGCGGGCGTTACTTGGTCGAATGTTCCAGCATCTGATGACAGAACTTTGTTTTTAGGCTGGATGAGCAATTGGGATTATGCGACTGTTGTGCCGACCTACAAATGGCGAAGTGCGATGACAGTGCCTAGGGCTTTGTCTTTAGAAGAGGTTGGTGGAGATGTGATTCTTGTTTCGAAGCCAGTGGCCGAACTTAGTGCTGTGGAAAACATAAAGAGAATGATTGATCCTCAAGTCCTTACCAATAAGTTCAGCGACATCAGTTTAGATGATGAGTTACTGAAAATTGTGATGGAAATAGAGCTTGGCGATGCTGAGCGCATATTGATCCAATTCAAGAATGATATGGATGAAATGGCTGAGTTGGCTTATAACGTTAAGAGCAAGTCATTTCTATTCTCAAGAGATCAATCGGGCGATATGGCTTTCTCTGATAAATTTGTTGGCGTGCAATCATCACCGAGATTGCAAAAAGGTAATCTGAGTTTGGAAATCTATTTAGATAGATCATCTATTGAAATCTTTGCAGATGGCGGTAAAACGAATATTACCAATCTGGTTTTCCCAACTACACCATTCAGCAGGATGCACATATCAACTTCTAAAGGTCAGGCAAAACTGATTTCTGGAAGCAGTACAAGTCTTAAATCAATTTGGAATTAGTTATGAGAGTTTTGTCTTTCGGAGAAATAGTTTGGGATATTATAGAAGGCAAAGAATACCTCGGAGGAGCGCCTTTGAACTTCATTGCCTACATGTCGCATTTGGGTGCGGAAGCCAGCATGCTTTCACGACTTGGGATGGATGATCTAGGGAAAAGAGCATTTGATGCGGTGGAGACTCACGGAGTTGGTACTTCCTTCATTCAATGGGACAGTGCCATTGGCACTGGAACCGTAGATGTCACGCTAGAAAACGGTCAGCCAGATTATATCATCAATCCTGATAAGGCCTATGATTATATCAGTTTTGAGGAGGCCAAACCTTTATTAGAAAGCACTGCTTTTGATATTCTGTACTTCGGCACTTTGGTACAGCGCAATGCTACTTCCGCAGCAACGCTAATCTCAATTATCGACCAATACCGATTCAAAGAAATATTTTATGATGTCAATCTTCGTAAAGACTGTTTTTCTAAGTCGATTATCGAGGTATCATTAAAGAAGTGCACCATTCTCAAACTGAACGAAGAGGAGCTAGGCGTAATTGGTAGTTATTTCTTCGAGGGTAAAATGGATATCGAGACTTTCTGCGATAAGATTTCTGATGGATTCCAGATTCACACTATCATCGTTACCGCAGGGAAGCATGGCTCTTATATTTCTACTAAAGTGGCTTTTGTACACATTCCTGTAGTGCCTGTCGAAGTGGTTGATGCAGTAGGCGCAGGAGACTCGTTTAGCGCAGCCTTCTTATTCAAATTCTATCAAAAAAATGACCCAATCGATGCAGCTAAATTTGCTAATCGCATTGGGGCAATGGTGGCTTCGTCAAATGGGGCAATCGTTTCTAAAAATAAAGTCCAAGAAACCCTTCATCAATACTCTCAATTATGAAAGAAAGTAATTTTTTATTCAAAAGTGCTATTGTAGCCGCTATGGCTGGTTTTCTTTTTGGTTTCGATACGGTTGTCATCTCGGGTGCTAATCAGCCAATCAAAGAGCTTTGGAATACTACACCATTCTTTCATGGTACTTTCATTATGTCCATGGCGCTCTGGGGAACTGTAGTCGGAGCCATGTTTGGTGGTATTCCGAGCGATAAAATAGGCCGTAAAAAGACACTCTTTTGGATAGGTGTACTGTATCTCGTTTCGGCTTTGGGTTCGGCTTTGGCACCAGATCCTTATACCTTCTCGGTGTTCAGGTTTATTGGTGGTTTGGGTGTGGGTGCTTCTTCTGTGGCTGGTCCAACTTATATTTCAGAGATTTCAAGTGCTAAGAATAGAGGTAAACTGGTAGGGCTTTATCAGTTCATGATTGTATTCGGGATTTTGATTGCCTTCATTTCAAACTACTTGCTCCAAGGTTTTGGAGGGGCGAACGATTGGCGTTGGATGCTAGCGGTGGAGGCAATTCCAGCAATAGTCTATTGCGTAATGGTTTTGCGTGTAGTAGAAAGCCCAAGATGGTTAGCGCTGAAGAAGCGCGACCATTCAGAAGCACTTCGGGTACTGCAGACCATTAACCCTGAAAATGCAGAGGAGAAACTTCGGGAGATTGAAAATGACATTCAACCAGTAGGGCAGAAGACGGGCTTGTTTTCTGGTAAATACCGAAAACCTATTATGCTGGCTTTTCTATTGGCTTTCTTCAACCAACTTTCGGGCATCAACTTCATTTTATATTATGCTCCAGAGTTACTCGAAAAAGCAGGTTTTGCAGGAGAAGAGTCTCTTTTTAGTTCTATTTCGATTGGAGGGATTAACCTGATTTTCACTATGCTCGGTATGGTGTTGATTGATAAATTAGGAAGAAAACAGTTGATGTACTTTGGCTCTTTTGGCTATATTTTGGGTTTGGCAGGCACCGCATGGTGTTTCTATGCAGGTGCTAGTCCGTTGCTGTTGTTGAGTTTTATATTGGTCTTTATTGCTTCTCATGCTATCGGGCAAGGGGCTGTAATTTGGGTGTTTATTTCAGAGATTTTCCCGAACCAAGTAAGGGCTTTTGGTCAGTCTTTCGGGTCGGGTGTACACTGGGTTTTTGCTGCTTTGATTACGCTATTAACCCCAGTGTTTATCGATAAAGACAACGGTATTTTCGGAGATAATCCTTGGCCAGTATTTGCCTTTTTTGCCTTTATGATGTTCCTACAATTGATCTTTGTGTGGCGCGTAATGCCCGAAACAAAAGGGAAGACATTAGAAGAAATTGAGAAGTTATTTATGTAGAAGAGACTCGTTGCTTTCTTCATTCACACGAAATTACTCAGAGTGACTATTTAATACTACCATGACTGATTAAAACCGTCATGCTGAGTTGTTCTCTATATGTCTTAGGTATTGGCTGCTTTAAATCGATTGGTTTTACAGGCAAGAACGTTCATTGAGATTGCTTCGTAAAAGGGGGCTCCTTTCGAATAGCATGGGTAGACTCGCAATGATCTATCCGAGCAAAGTCGGTTATAACGTCAATGCGAGGCACGAAGTCGGATGTTACTGCTTTGATATGAAGATAGGTTTGGCCTTTTAGCTGCTTTTTTAATTCATTAGCAAGTGTGTCTTGAAAATGATCGAGATGGGTGTAAAACGGGAAGAAGTAAAATCGGTCATCTTTCGGCTTCGGCATAACGCTGACAAAGTAGAAGGCCTCTGCTTTTGCCTGTCTTGCATCGCCTTTATGGTTTCGGGTACTTTGCACTGTGCAAAATTGTCTGTTCTGATTTTAGCGTCAGCTGTTGAGATTTTGGGTCTCGATTAAGTAGGGATCAATTGGATTAAGGGTCATAATTCCTCTTGCTTAATGTCCATTATTTGAATACCAACGATCGAAATTACGCAGTAGGAGGCGAAGTAATAGAAACCCTCGAAGAGTTCTGCTCTAATGCTTTCGTTTTCGCCAGTCGCCAAAAATGCTAATAAAACACCTACCACAAAAACATCGGCCATAGACCATTTACCAATCAAGCTCACGAATTTATACAGTCCTTTGCGAAAGGGTAACTTTTTGAAGGCCAAGACGGCTAATAGAATAACCGCCTTAAGAATCGGTACTACGACAGAGAAAATCAAAATCAACCACGCTACCAATTTATTGTTGGATTCGAAAAGGGAACTGATACTTTCCAAAACACTTTGAGTTCTTTCAAATAACTCAAATTCACCCAGCAGCGGTATTTTCGCGCCTATGTGAATCATAATAATAGGTTTTGTTAAGCCTGGGTAAAGACAGAAAAGCGAGACCACGATAAGGATTAAGGAGAGTAAGTTTCTTTTATTCATAGTAGCTAAGTAGTGTGCTTAAGACGCAATAGAACCTTAAAAGTAATCAGCTAAAAGTCTTAAAAAAAGTGAACGATTCTAAATCAATTTATTCGTGGGCATCCCATTCATTCAAGTCCTTCCCACCAATGGTCGGTTTTATCATCAGTATAGCTAAAGAGTTCACCAATTTTTGGATAAATCACAGGGAAATTCAGGCGATTTGCCTCAGCACTAAACCGTTCGATAGGCTCTTTCCATGGATGCAGGGAAAGCGCAAAACCTGCCCAATGGACAGCCATTATTTTATGAGCCTTGCCATCTATTGCCGCTTGAATGCTTTCTTCAGGGTACATGTGTATGGCGTGCCATAATTCATTGTATTGGCCGCATTCCATAAAGGCGAAATCAAAGGGCCCAAGCCGATCACCCACTGTTTTGAAATGACTACCATAACCACTATCTCCGCTAAACCAGATGTTTTCTTCCTTGGTTTTGAAAGCCCAACCACCCCAAATTGACATGGCCCTGTCGGTAAGTCCGCGACCAGAAAAGTGTCGGGTAGGAGTAAATGTAATATCGATCCCTTCAAAGGTTTTGTTGTCCCACCAATCGAATTCTGTAATGTCAGTTTCTGCAATGCCCCATTTCACCAAGTGCCTAGACACCCCGAGTGCCACAAAGTATTGGCCTACTTTAGATTTTAGTTTTTCTATGCTTGCCAAGTCCAAATGATCATAATGGTCGTGGGTCAGGATCAGCAAGTCGATAGGTGGGAAATCATCAATCAGGCTCAAGGCATTTTCGCTAAATCGTTGGGTAGTGAAAGGAGCAATCGGAGAGGTGTCGTTGCCCAGCATAGGGTCGATGAGGATTGTCTTATTGTTGATCCTCATTAAAATTACCGAGTGACCATACCAAATGAATTTAACTTTTTCTGATGGACATAAAAAAGCTTCTTGATCCAATGGAATTATGGGCAGTTTGCTTTTTGGTTCGCGCCCTTTTCTATCGAAGATTTGTTTGTAAAGTAGTCTTGGTATTTTACTCGGACCAATGTCCATGGTCGTTTCTTCTAAGTTCAGAAACTTCTTTCCATCCCATTGTTCGGAACGCTGGTATTTTTCGAGGTCTTCTTTTGAGGCCTTACTTCCAAATTGTTTAATCATTGTAAGAGATTCTGTATTTCTTCAAAGGAAAGAAAAATGAATGAATATTGACATCCATCTACCATGCTCAAATACAGAATATGCAATTAAGTGGTAAAAGTAGGAGGAGGCTTTGAAGCCTCCATAAATTTTTGAATTTAGCTTTTCAACTTCTCATTAAAGAATCCAATGGTTCTTTTCCATGCTAAATTGGCCGCTGCGTCATCGTACCTCGGAGTAGTATTATTATGGAAACCATGATTAACTTCAGGATAAAAGAAGGCAGTATTTTCTATGTTGTTAGCTTTTAAAGCTACCTCGTAAGCTTCCCAACCCGCATTCACTCTTTTGTCTAAGCCGGCATATTGAAGCATTAAAGGTGATTTGATTTGTGCTGTTTCTTCGGCACTTGGCTGGCTGCCATAAAAAGGAACCGAAGCCGAAAGGCCTGGTAAACGAACAGCCATCATGTTGGCAATCCAGCCACCAAAACAGAAACCTACCACGCCCACCTTACCATTACAATCTTTATGGTTTCTAACGTATTCGTAAGCAGCAATAAAGTCTTCGAGCATTTCATAGCGATCGCGTTTTCTTTGCATCGTTCTGCCTTCATCATCATTACCAGGGTAACCGCCAAGGGGAGTCAGGGCATCTGGTGCTAAGCTGATAAAGCCGGCAACAGCGGCTCTTCGGCCTACATCTTCGATGTATGGGTTTAATCCTCTGTTTTCATGGACTACGATGATACCTGGTTTTTTGCCATTCATGTCAGCAGGCGTAGAGAGTAATCCTTTAATGCTACCTCCTCCTTTTGGAGAGTCGTAGTTTATGTAGTCTGAGCTAATGCGCTCATCTTCAGCTTTGACTGTAATGGTGTCAACATAATTGGGCATCATGGCGCTCATGAGTGAACCTACAGTAATTCCCCCAACAGCATAGATAGATAGTTTTTCAACAAAGCTTCTGCGGTCGATTTTATTGTGGGCATAGTCATCGTATAAATCGAAAACTTCTTGACTGATCTCTTCTTTCTTAAGGTCTTTCATGGGTTAATATTTATTGGTTTTTAGCTGGTTAGCCGGAATTTGCCAATAGCACTTTGTTGGGCATTAATAATAGCGATGGTAGCGTTCACAATGTTTAATTTAAGCCATTTCCTTAAATAATGTTTTGCCTTTGATGTAAAAAAGGATGTATCACTTTATTGTGGTGTCTGAGGCTTTCGCCATAATCTGAACTCGATTAATGAAACAAGTCTTAGGTGACCGTAGCGTGGCTTTCTCACTGCTTGAACTCTCAAGAAGTACATATTCATCGTTCAAATCAACCCATTAGTTCCTAATGCCATGGGCATATCAACTTTTGGAGAGGGTTTCCCATATTTAAAGTCGAGCTCAGGTTTACAAATACTTTCTGAGTAATATTTCATCAAGGCAATTCGAAGATTTTTTGACTGATGCAACTAAAATGGGCATGTCATGGTTTATCAGCCAAATTGATTGTCATGAAGATCTTTGTAATTACAGTCCTGTTGTCCGCACTTACATTTGTCAGTACTCATTCCTCTTTTCAAGAAGTAGTGCTAAGTGGTAAATGGGATAATTATAGTCGGTGGACCACTTTGGAAGGAGATTGGAAAATACTTAAAACTGTGGAAGGCTTTGAAATTGTTATGGATGAAAATTTCGAAGCTGAAGAGGCTCCAGACCTGAAGATTTTTCTATCAAAAGCGGTATTAGATGATATTACGAGTAAGAATGCTACAAGCTTAGGCTCTCCAGTGCTTGTCGCTCAACTCAAAGTCTACAAGGGAAAAGCGAGCTATAAAATTCCTTCGAGCATCGATATAAATGGCTTCAAAACCATGATAATTCATTGCGAAGAATATGGCAAACTTTGGGGTGGTTCGGCCTTGAAATAAATCAATGAGGTATTCCAGTTAAGCAAGTTGGTTTCAAAAGTATGCTGTGTAGTTAACCCTCATCAAGGTTGAAATTCCTTCGCATCAGCATTTGCTTTAAATGGATATAGTTAGGCTCGCAATGACGTTACCAAACGATGTCTGTTCGAAGCCTTACTGCGAGGCGCGAAGCAGTCGATTGAAATGTACAACATCATGATCGAGTGAATAGTGAATTGGAAAATTGATTCGCGTAAAAAAAAATATATTCATGGATTTGTCGCTCCTACTTTTTCCGTAAAACCCATTTCACCAAAGGCCCAAGGGTAAGGCCTTGTCCAATGATGGAAAACACCACGATAATGTAAGTGACAGTAAGGAAGAGTTCGCGCTCCATTTCTGGTTTAAGGGATAATGCCAAGGCAATAGAGATTCCACCGCGAATACCACCCCAAGTCATAATCAAGTTGGTTTTTGGGATAAAATCGAGTTTCTTTTTGAAAAGTGCTACGGGGCCTGCTAAGGCTAAATACCTGGCGATAAGCGCTATTGGAATAGCGATTAAACCAAAAGTGATGTACTCACCATTGATGGTAATAACAAGCAATTCTAAACCAATTAACACAAAGAGTATGGCGTTAAGCAATACATCGAGCAACTCCCAGAACTTATCTACATAGTTTTGGGTAGTCTCTGACCAAGCAATTTTTGGTGATTTATTTCCAATAAAAATACCGGCAACCACTACCGCCAAAGGTCCTGAAACATGGATTAAATGGGCCAAAGCTGAAAGCCCCATTACCAAGGCTAGCGTAATAATTACTTCGGTTTCATAATGGTCTATGGTTCTCATCAATTGAAAGACCAGCCAGCCGCCAATAAGGCCAAGGGCAATACCACCTACTACTTCTTCAAGAAAAAGGAAACTTACTTCTGTGGCCTCAACCGAAGCCAAACCTTGTTCTGCAATTTTATAAATAACCAAGAAAACAACCACACCAACGCCATCGTTGAACAGCGATTCGCCTACAATTTTGATTTCTAATTTTTTGGGTGCGTTGGCATCTTTCAAAATTCCCAAAACCGCAATCGGGTCGGTTGGGGAAATCAATGCGCCAAATAGCAAACAATAGATGTAATCTATTTCATGACCAAGGACAATGGCCAGATAGTACATTAGCGTTCCTATGATAAAAGTAGAAACCACAATACCCATGGTAGCGAATAAAGCAATGGGAACTCTATGTTTTTTAAGGGCATCGAGTTTAGTGTGAAGCGCTCCTGCAAAGAGCAAAAAGCTCAACATGATGTCTAAAAGGGCTGTTTCAAAATCTATAGATTGGATAAGCAGTTTGGCTTCGTCTAAAATGTAGTGATTAAAACTACCGAGAATGGTGATGGCCAAGGTGAAGACAATAGCGATCAACATTAAACCAATGGTGAAGGGTAATTTTAAAAACTTGGTGTTGATAAAGGCAAAGACTGCGGAAAGAACAATCAGAATGGTGATTATACTGAAAACATCCATTGATGAGAGAAATTTAATTTAGCGAAAATAAGTAATTTGAATCGAAGATGGGCTCAATTCATCTCCTGAAAGTCATAAAGAAAGTGGCACCTTCACCTTTTGTAGATTTTACGGTTAAGTCGCCCTTGTGCTTTTTCATAATTTGCTTAGAAAGACTCAGCCCAATGCCAGATCCATTTTCTTTGGTTGAGAAGAAAGGAATGAAAATCTCCTCTATTTTATTTTCGTCAATACCACTTCCATTATCTTCTATTTTGATCACTTTTTCAGATTCGTTGTAATAAGTGCCGATTGAGATTTTAGGATTTTCAGATAATGAAACCGCTTGCTTTGCATTGGTGAGTAAGTTGATTAAAACCTGCTCAATCAATTTGCGATCGATGAAAATTTCAAATTCACCTTTGATATTCAATTCTGTAACAATTCCTTCTTTAGCAAAATCAGGAGACATTAATTTTACGATTTCTTCAATAAGTGGCCTAATGTTGGTGCGCTCAGTTTGAATACTTTTTACTCTGGTTAATTTTCTATAATCATCTACAAAATGGAGTAGGCCTTCGCTTCTGCGCTGAATGGTTTCTAATGAAAAACGGAAATCGACTAAGTCTTCCTCTGTCAATTCTTGGGCATTTTTTTCATTTATTTGATCATGTTGAAGCATCATGCGCATGGTTTCTGTAAGCGAAGAAATGGGCGTGATAGAATTCATGATCTCATGGGTCAGTATTCTGATCAACTTATGCCATGCTTCAATTTCTTTTTGCTCAATTTCTGACTTAATATTCTGAAAAGTGATGATCGAATAGCGAAAGTTCAAGATCTTGAGTCGGGTAACGTGGGCTGAGATTTGAAGCTTTTCTCCTTTGATATTTAGCTCAAGGAGCTTTCGCTCGTTGTCTTCCATTTTCAGAAACTCATCAGCGAAATTAGGCCTATTTTGAACAAGCTGTTTCCAATAATTGGGAGTGGAGATCCCCAAGAGTTGCTGTGCACTTTTATTCATTAACTCTATTTGGTGTTCTTCCTTTATGGCGATAATACCCACGTTGATATTATCCACAATCACTTTCAAGAATTTGAACTGGGCTTCCTTTTCAACGGAAACCTTTTTAAATGCTTCAATAATTTCGACAAAGGCATCTTGCAGTTCTTGAAATGACTTGCCGTGTTTCTTGCCCTTAAACGAGATCGAAAAATCTGAATACCTAATCGCGAGTAAGAGTTTGGCCAGTTCTCTATTGGTGAAAGTGACAAA
>JBLIES010000130.1:0-9982 GCA_047633135.1 Roseivirga sp. | reverse complement strand
ATAAACTTCATACTATTTGTGAAAGTGGCAACTGCCCCAACATGGGAGAATGCTGGGGAGCAGGAACAGCGACCTTTATGATCTTGGGTAATGTGTGCACCAGAAGTTGTTCTTTTTGTGCTGTAGCCACCGGTAGACCTCCTGAGTACGATACCGAAGAACCAAAGAGAGTGGCAGAAGCCATAAAGCTAATGGGTGTTAAACATGCAGTGATCACCTCTGTCAATCGAGACGAATTAAAAGACCGAGGCGCAGAAATATGGTACCAAACGGTAGTAGAAATAAAAAAATTAAGCCCTAACACAACAATAGAAACTTTAATCCCAGATGTAAAAGGCAACTGGGATGCCCTTTATCGAATGATAGAGGCAGGTCAAGAAGTTGTTTCCCATAACATGGAAACCGTAGCCCCTTTGTACCGAAGAGTTAGGCCACAAGCTAAGTACGACAGGAGCTTGGAAGAACTAAAAAGGATTAAGGAATACGGAAAACGATCTAAATCTGGAGCCATGCTTGGCCTTGGAGAAACTGACGATCAGATCTTCAAACTCATGGATGATTTGGTTGAAGTGGGGCTAGATATATTAACGCTCGGCCAGTACCTTCAACCCACCAAAATGCACCATGAAGTCATTGACTATGTGCATCCAGATAAATTTGATTTCTTCAAAGAAGAAGGTCTTAGGCGAGGCCTAAAATATGTAGAATCAGGTGCTTTAGTACGCTCCTCGTATCATGCCGAAAGACATGTGAACGTTTAAAACAAAGAAGACTCCAATTGGAGTCTTCTTTGTTTTATGAGATTCTTAACCAACATCCCGAAACCCAAACCCGAGCTCCACCAATGGAAGTATAGTGAGCGTCTTGGTACCTGTGATACTTGCGCTGAATTGCCCATTGACCAGTAATCCATACGTCCCTTCTCAGCATCCGATTATACTCCCAATAACCATTCACCCAAATGTGCCTTGCACTTGGCGCGCTCTCTCTAGCAGCCGCTAACCTTCTGCCATTTCTAAAATCATAGTCAACGACATCATATCGTCTTCTATTGTCGTGCCTACTAGAATATCGATAACCATTAGACCTCAGCACAACATTATTGGCTTTTGTTATACGCCTTCCATATCGATCAACGGTACCCATTCTTTTTTTATCAGATGACGTATCGAAGCGCGAATCTCTCCTGCCATCATCTCGTTTACTCATTTTATTATCTTGGTTTCGGCTATTCTCATTGCGCCTTTGAGCCTGTATATCACCCTCCGCTAATAAGCCTACTACCATCACTCCTATAAACAGTATTACTCTTTTCATCACCTTGATATTTAAAATTAGACATCAGGCCCGGACCACTTTTATTAATGCATTGACAGTCACTTTTCCATTATCGTGCCAAATTAGATTCTCCAGTAAAACCATCTAAAAACCATCCGACAACAAGCAATACACTGCTGAATCATAGCGAAATGATCGGTGACAAAAATATTGAGCTTCATAACGACAGTTAATTCAATTATATTTGTGACTAGGATTTGCAAATAAAATTAATAAACCTATCTTTGCGTCCCGAATTTGAGAATTTTACAAGGTATAAATAGATGGCAAATCATAAGTCTGCATTAAAAAGAATACGGTCAAACGAGGCTAAACGATTAAGAAACCGTTATCAGCACAAAACTACCCGTACTTTCATAAAACGATTGAGAACTACTTCTGACAAATCTGAAGCTCAAGAATTATTGAAAACTGTAATTGGTATGTTGGATAAATTGGCCAAAAGAAATATTATCCACAAGAACAAAGCTTCGAACAACAAGTCGAAGTTAACCAAGCATGTGAATAGTTTATAATTCACTATAGCTTAACGAAATTGAAAACCGAGTCTAATAGATTCGGTTTTTTTTTATGCGCTCATTATAAATTTTAAGCTCTTTATCTTATATTCAATGTTATATAATTCAAATAATGGAGAAGGGGCTGAATATTTTAAAATGGGCTGAAGAAGACAGACCCAGAGAGAAACTCTTATTAAAGGGCAGAGGAGCCCTTTCTGATGCTGAATTAATCGCCATCCTCATTGGCTCAGGATCTCGGCAGCTTAGTGCTGTAGACTTATCTAAGTTGATTCTATCGAGTGTCAACCACGACCTAAATCTATTAGCCAAACTTTCAGTTTCTGAGTTAATAAAATTCAAGGGCATAGGCGAAGCGAAGGCAATATCTATTGTCAGTGCATTAGAGGTTGGCAGAAGAAGAAAAACATCTGAAGTAACTAAAACTCATGCAATCAAGAGTTCAAACGATGTCTATGAGCTCATTAAGCCAGAACTACTAGACCAACCAATAGAGCAGTTTTGGATGTTGACACTCAAAAGGAATAACACGTTGATTCAAAAAAGACACATTAGTGTAGGTGGCATATCAGGAACCGTTGTCGACCCTAAAGTGGTATTTAAAACAGCCCTCGAAGACTTCGCCAGTGGAATTATACTCATTCACAATCATCCGTCTGGTAATCTAAAACCCAGCCAAGAGGATTTGAAACTAACCGAAAAGATTAAGAATGCAGGCAAACTACTGGATATCCCTGTACTCGACCACATAATATTCACTGACAACGGTTACTTCAGCTTCGCGGACGAAAATGTTCTTTAAATTCAGCGATGATAACCAAAGACATTCAGCGAATGCCTTTGAGAATATGGCAATTCAGGCTTACTTTGTAAGATGAAAAGGAGCACAGTTTTCACAATTCTCGTTATCGCAATCATAGGAGTAACCATCATGAATTTTATGACCATTGGTGAGAGCGATGAAGACTATATAGACCGAATAGAGACCGAAAGAAAAGAAAAAAACGGACGAATGTTAGCGTCAAGTTCTCCATTGCTCGAGGAAGAAAAACAAATTTTCAAAGGCTTGAATTACTATCCAGTAAATCTTGACTTTAAGGTGAGAGCAAGATTAATAGACATTAAGAAAAAACAACCTGTTTTTATCCCTACCACTACCGGTGAACAAGAGAAGTACATTCCCTATGCCTATGCCGAATTCGAAATTGCTGGAGCTCCTCAGAAACTCTTACTATATAAGGATTGGGATGATGAGAACCCTAATAGGATTTCTTTAATGTTTGCTGATGCAACCAGTGCGATTCAAACCTATGGCGGTGGACGCTACATGGAATTAATTCAGAATAATACCAATTCCATCATCATCGATTTCAATACCTCCTATAATCCTTATTGCCACTTTAATACTGAATATAGCTGCCCCATTCCTCCAAGAGAAAACCTAATGGAGGTTGAAATAAAAGCAGGAGAAATGATTTACAAAAGCTACTAAGCGGCTTGTTCCAAAGGTTAAATAACTATTTTTACGCTTCTTTTAAGTTACGATAGTAATCAGTAAACCACTCGTATGAAAATCTCGCTCAACTGGCTTAAGCAATACATCCAATTAAATGAAACACCCGCTGAAATTGCAGCGCTATTAACAGGCTCTGGACTAGAGGTAGAAAATTGGGAAGAGGTTGAATCGATCAAAGGAGGATTAAAAGGTCTTGTCATTGCTGAAGTTATTACCTGCACTAAACATCCAAATGCTGATAAATTGAGCTTAACGACCGTAGATATCGGTCAAGAAGCGCTCTCCCCTATTGTTTGTGGCGCCCCCAATATCAAAGCAGGTCAAAAGGTAATCGTAGCCACAGTTGGCAGTCAGCTTTACCCTGCCACTGGCGACCCATTTCAAATCAAAAAGGCGAAGATCAGAGGAGAAGTATCTGAAGGAATGATTTGTGCCGAAGACGAAATAGGCACCGGCCAAGCCCATGACGGCATTCTAGTTTTAGCTACTGACCTGCCCAATGGCACCCCAGCCGCTGAATTCTTCAAACTTGAATCAGATTATGTTTTTGAAATCGGATTAACCCCAAACCGAGCAGATGGAGCCTCACACTTTGGGGTAGCTCGCGATTTAAAAGCGCTACTCGGCAGAGACCTCTCACTACCGAATGTAGCATTATTCGAAACCAACGGAAAAGCCAGCTCAATTGAGGTTCATGTAGAAAATCATGAAGCTTGTCCCAGGTATACAGCACTTACAATTTCGAATATAAAGGTTCAAGAGTCACCAGATTGGCTTAAAACGAAATTGAATTCTATTGGAATCAAGCCCACAAATAATGTGGTTGATATTACCAATTACGTTCTCCATAGTGTTGGCCAACCTATGCATGCATTCGATGCAGCAGCTATAAAAGGGAACAAAGTAGTGGTCAAAACACTACCAGAAGGAAGTAAATTCACCACATTAGACGATAAAGAAAGATTATTAGCCGCCACTGATCTGATGATTTGTAATTCAGAAGAGGGGATGTGCCTCGCAGGAGTGTTTGGCGGAACAAAGTCTGGAGTTAAGACAACCACCACTTCTATTTTTCTCGAAAGCGCCTATTTCGCCCCGAATTACATTAGAAAAAGTGCACAAAAGCATCAATTAAAAACGGATGCCTCATTCAGGTACGAAAGAGGAACAGACCCCAACATCACGGTTTATGCTCTGAAATACGCAGCCCAACTAATTGTAGGACTAGCAGGTGGTGAAGTAACCTCTGACATCATAGACATATACCCTTCACCAATAATGGATTTTAAAGTAGAGGCCCGTTATGATAGAATTACAACCCTGATTGGAAAAGATTTAGGCAAAGAAAAAATTCACACTATTCTCAAAAGCCTTGATATTGAGATTACAGAAGAAACAGAATCAACTTTTGTGGCCATTGTCCCTCCTTACAGGGTAGACGTGCAGCGAGAGGCAGATTTAGTGGAGGAAATTCTTAGAATATATGGTTACAATAATATTGAGATCAGCGATCATCTGAGCAGTACATTCCTCTCTGAATTTCCAATAAAGGATGAAGATGGAATTAAAAAGACGACACTTAGATTGCTCGCTGGGGCTGGCTTTAACGAAATCGTCACCAACTCTTTAACCAAAGATGGCTATGCTAATGCTGCTTCGAGTATCGAAGAGGAGCAGAACGTAAAAGTGCTTAATTACTTAAGCGAAGACTTAAATGTAATGAGGCAAACGCTCCTTTTCAGCGGACTAGAAGTGATTGATAGAAATGTTAAGCGAAGAAACGCAGACCTCAAGCTTTTTGAGTTTGGCACAACCTATCAGTATATCAATCATAAATATGTAGAGAAATCTCGCTTATCAATTTTCTTAACTGGGAATAAAACTACTGAAAGCTGGTTAGCCCCTGCGGTAAAAGTTCAATTCCATGATTTGGCTTCCGTGGTTTATAAAGTTCTCGCTAAGTTTGGCGTTAACAGAACCGAAACCGAAGACGTATCAAGTGACCTTTTCAGTTATGGTATAACGATCAGCACCAACAAAAAACCTATCGCCCATTTAGGGAAAGTGAATAAGAAAGCAGCCATGGCCGCAGATGTAAGCAACGAAGTTTTTTTCGCGGATATTGATTGGCAATACTTACAGAAACTTTCAAGTTCTGAATTCTTATACAGTCCAATCTCCAAATATCCCGAAGTCAAGCGCGACTTATCACTTGTTATTGATAAAGCCATAAAATTTGATGACATTAGACAGCTATCCTTAAAGCTTGAGAGATCTTTGATCAATAGAGTTAATGCTTTTGACGTTTACGAAGGAGATAAAATAGAAGCAGGTAAGAAAGCATATGCAATAAGTTTCTATTTGCAGGACCAGAATCAAACTTTAACAGATAAGGTGATAGATAAAACAATGACAAGATTAATTCAAGGTTTTGAGCGTGAATTCGAAGCAGTAATTAGAAAGTAAAATGGCTGAACTCTCTTTATTTGATAGACTGGCAAAGGTTGAAGATCAATTGAAAAAATTGGTCCAGCAGCACATACTCCTAAGAGATGAGAAGGAGGTTTTAGCAAAAAATAACATCCAATTAAAAACTGAAATCAATAACTTGAAAGGTGAAGTTATTAATTTTAAAAGTCAGGATAAAATCACTAAAATTGTAAACAACACAACCGTAGAGAGAGAAGAATCTACAGAGTTAAAACATAAGTTAAACGAGTACATTAGGGAAATAGATAAATGTATTGCTCATTTAAGTGAGTAGTAACAACATATGGTAGACATTCTATCAATTAAAATCAAAATTGGCGACAGAGAGTACCCAATGAAAGTAAAACCTGAAGAGGAACAAAGGGTACGAAATGCTGGAAAAATCATTAACGAAAAATTGAAATCGTATAGAGCGCAATTTGGTATTGATGATAAGGAGGATCTTTTGGCGATGGTTGCATTCGATTGCTTAATCTCTAAAATGAAGATAGAAAGTGACGCCTCTTCTATTGATGGCACTACTGCTCAACAATTAGATCAACTTGAAAAACTGATCACAACTGCCCTAACCTAATACTCCGTACTACTGATTTACTCTTTTTTGGTCTTCTTAATTTACCAATAAATATAGATATGGGAGATTCAATGACTATACTTTTAGCAGCCTTAGGAGCTTTGGCTGTAGGGGTCTTTATTGGGCGAGTATTGCTTCAAAAAGCGAATACAAAAGCCGCTCAAGAAATTGAGGAAAGAGGGAAATTAATAATTCGCGAAGCTGAATTGAATGCAGAGTCGCTTAAGAAAGACAGAATTCTCGAAGCAAAAGAGAAATACCTAAAGCTCAAGTCTGAGTTCGAAGAAGAAGTTAATCGCAAAAAAAATCTCATTCTCACTAACGAGAATAAAATTAAACAGCGAGAAACGAACCTAATTGGCCAACAAGAAAAAATCAAAAGACGAGAGTCCGAGTTGGAAAGCATGAAGGAAAAGCTCGAAACTCAACTAGAGAGCGTCAGGAAAAAAAAGGAAGACCTTGAAAAGAAAGTTAGCGAAAAGGTAAGAGCCTTAGAAAAGGTGGCGCAGCTGTCTGCTGATGAAGCAAGAGAACAACTCATAGAAACCTTAAAACTTGAGGCAGAATCAAATGCTTCAGCGTTAATCAAAGATATTGTAGATGAAGCAAAGCTCACTGGCGCCAAAGAAGCTAAGAAAATAGTTATCGAGTCGATTCAGCGTACAGCGACTGAGCACGCGATTGAGAATTGTGTTTCTATTTTTAATATAGAAAGTGACGACATTAAGGGTAAGATTATTGGTAGGGAAGGAAGAAATATCCGGGCGCTTGAAGCGGCTACAGGGGTTGAAATCATTGTAGATGACACTCCTGAGGCAATCGTTATCTCTGGATTCGATCCGGTCAGAAGAGAAATAGCTCGACTTTCTCTCCACAGACTGGTCACCGATGGTCGAATTCATCCCGCCCGTATAGAGGAGGTCGTTCAAAAAACGACACAAAATATCGAGGATGAAATCATAGAAATTGGAGAAAGAACAGTAATTGATTTAGGTATTCATGGCGTTCACCCCGAGTTAATTAAACTCGTGGGGCGCATGAGATTTAGGTCCTCTTATGGTCAAAACCTTTTGCAACACTCACGTGAAGTGGCAAGGCTTTGTGCCACTATGGCCTCTGAACTTGGCTTGAATGCTAAAAGAGCAAAACGTGCTGGTTTATTGCATGATATTGGAAAAGTATGGCCAGAAGAACCTGAAATGCCTCATGCATTATTAGGCATGGAGTTAGCCATGAAGTACAAGGAGCATCCAGAGGTTTGCAATGCCATTGGCGCTCACCACGATGAGACTGAAATGACGAATATGATTTCACCTCTTGTGCAGGCATGCGATGCGATCTCAGGCTCAAGGCCTGGGGCACGTAGAGAGGTGATGGAATCTTACATCAAGCGATTGAAAGACCTAGAGGCACTTGCTTTAGACTTTGAGGGAGTTAATAAATGCTACGCCATTCAAGCGGGTAGAGAGCTCCGTGTGCTTGTAGATGCAGATTCTGTCTCCGATCAAGTGGCCGGTCAACTGTCATTTGATATCTCGCAAAAAATAGAAAAAGAAATGCAGTACCCAGGGCAAATTAAGGTGACTGTAATAAGAGAAATGAGAGCAGTGAACTTCGCAAAATAAAATTCAATACTCTGTTTTTTGAAGGTGATTTTGTTAAAACAATATCACCTTTTTTTAATTTTAATTCTTTCTATGAAAAAGTTTTGATTATCCAATGATTATCAAAACTAGAGACCATGATAATACTTTTGAAATCACATAAAATATTTTTGACTTTGTACAATCCACTCTGAAATCCGATTATTCTTTCGTATAATCGAACTGAAATTGGATTACTAAGTAAATTAGCCGTTTATTTATTTAAGAAAAACCAGACACTGCAAATAGATGACAATTTGTAAACTTATACTTAGCAGATTAAGTTTAACTTGGGCAGCCTTGGTATTTGCATCCTTAATATCAAACCTTGGTTTTGCCCAATCCACAAACCCGAAAGTGGAAGAGCTTACTGTTCTAAGTAGAAAATATTCTAGATACCCTGACAGCCTTGAGTACATAGGTAAACAATTGATCACTTTTAATGATTCTTTCGCCAAATCTGAGGGTCATTTCGCTTTAGGGTATTCTCTATACCAAAAAGGACAAATGGAAATTGCTGTTTTGCATTATGACACTGCCCTAACCTATACCGATCCTATAAATCATTACGCCAATTTCAGTCGTATCAAGCGAAATCAAGCTATTGCGCTACAGAGAATGGGCAAATTAGAGTTAGCAAAAAACATCTATCTAGACTTACTTAAAACCGCTGAAGACAGTAATAACCAAAGAGAACAAGCGCTTATGTTTAATCAGCTTGGTATCCTGACCCAAAACGCAGCCAATTACACTGAAGCAGCAGAGTACTTTAACAAAGCAATTGATATCTATAGCAAAACAGACCCAAGCACTGAAGCATTAACCAATGCTATGCTAAGCCTAGGTACTCTTTATGGTAGAATGAATCTAGTAGAAGAGTCCAATAAGCGACTTTTTATGGCCGCTAAAAACGCTTCCCAATATAGGCAAACCGCTATTCTTGCACGGTGCTATAATAATATCTCTGTGAATTATAGAAGGCAAGAAAAATTAGACTCAAGTAATTATTACTTATCGATTTGCGAAAAAATATACAATGAACTTAACCTTACTATCGACCTAATTGGTACTTATCAGAATAAGGCCAGCAATTTTCTAACATTGGAAAATAAAGACAGTGCCAATTTCTATTTGAACAAGACCTTAGCATTGAGCGACCAAAAAGATGCATTCAGGCGGGGACAATTGACTTTTTTAGCCGCTCAAGTTGAATTGAAATTTGGGAGTGCGGTAAAGGCTATAGAGTTAACCAATGAAGCAATAAGCCAATCCCTAAAGAACAACAGGGTAGATGACCTTAATGACCATTACACGCTTCTGTCAGAAGCCTATGAAAAAAACGGAAATACTACTGCTGCGCTGAACATTATGAAAAAATGGAAGAATTTGAAAGATAGTTTGGACTTTTACAAAAGCATAGAAACTATTCAAGAAATAACAGCTAAATACGACTTCGCACGCACTGCCGAGATTTTAAATGAAAGTAAAGCGCAAACCTCTTTCTTCCAAAAACTAACAACTCAATTAGCCATATTTCTTATTTTAGCCGTATTCGTTAGTATTTATTTCTCCCATAGATTTAACAAAAAAAGAATCGAAGCTGCCCTTGTCATAGACGAAGTCCAAGGTTTAAATCAGCAAATCGAAGAACTTCAAAACATCAAAAAAAAGGAAAGCAAAAAGTTCATACGCCTTAAGAGTAAGGCGGTTATTCAATTAGATGATCTTATGTTCGTGCAATCTGATGGCCACTATCTTGAATTTTACCTAAAGAGTAAACCTAAGCCAGAAATTGACAGAAGCACATTAAAAGACCTCATCTCAGATTTACCAGAACACATATTTATTCAAATTCATAGGTCTTGCGTTGTGAATATTCGTTTCGTTCGTGAAGCTTATTCCA
>JBLIES010000129.1:0-10094 GCA_047633135.1 Roseivirga sp. | reverse complement strand
GGAGGTAATGCTCAGATTAAATCAATGAAGAAGGTGGCTGGAACATTGAAGCTTGACCAAGCTCAGTTCCGTGAATTAGAAGCTTTCGCAAAATTTGGTTCAGACCTTGATGCCTCGACTAAGTTGACTATCGACCGAGGTAGAAGAAACCAAGAGATCTTGAAACAAGCACAGTTTTCTCCAGTGCCTGTTGAAGAGCAGGTAGCAATTATTTATGCTTCTGTAAAAGGACTACTGGATAAAGTGCCTGTAGATAAAGTGAGAGAGTTCGAAAAGGAATTCATAACGCTCATGAGAACTACTCAAAAAGAAGCACTAGCCTTATTAAAAGCTGGTAAACTTGATGCTGCTGCAACTTCAGCCATTGAGAAAACAGTAAAGGATTTGGCTAGCAGATATTAATTGAACTAAGCGTAACGCTTGATAGATGGCGAATTTAAAAGAAGTAAAGGAAAGAATTAAGTCGGTTAGTTCTACTCAACAAATCACCAGAGCCATGAAAATGGTGGCGGCTGCTAAGTTGAGAAAGGCGCAGGATAGGATCATTCAGTTGAGACCGTATTCTGAAAAATTATCGGCCATTCTTGCCAATGTATCTTCAGGTAATTCTGATGAATCAATGAGTACTTACGCTCAAGAGCGTGAAGTAAAGAATATCTTGATCGTACCTGTATCTTCGGATAGAGGTTTGTGCGGAGCCTTTAACTCGAATATCAATAAGGCAGTTAAGGTGAATATGGCGGCCAATCAAGGCGCTAATTTCCATATCATGCCCATTGGAAAGAAGGCGAACGACTTCTTCAAAAAGCAATCATTTACCCTTATCAGTTCTTATTGGGATGTTTTTGCGGATTTGAGCTTTGAGAAAGTGCGTGAGGCAGCTGAATTTGCAATGACTGGTTATGAAAGCGGCAAGTTCGATAAAGTGATTTTAGTGTATAATGAATTCAAAAACGTAGCCACCCAAGTTTTAGTGAGCGAGCAGTTATTGCCAATCGTTAAGAAGTTGGACGAAGGGCAAGTGAGGTCTACTTCTACTGACTATATTTTTGAGCCTTCTAAAGATTTTATTGTCGAAGACTTGATACCGAAATCTCTAAAAATTCAATTTTATAAGGCAGTTTTGGAGTCTAATGCTTCAGAGCATGGCGCTAGAATGACCGCCATGAGCAAAGCGACAGATAACGCTGGTGACTTGCTGAAGGAGCTGAAATTAATGTACAACAGAACCCGCCAAGCGGCAATTACCAAAGAGATCTTAGAGATTGTTGGTGGTGCAGAAGCACTTTCTGCTGATTAATAATATTTATTTGTAATAAGTAAGAGAGCCTTTTTGAGAAATCAGAAGGGCTTTTTTTTTATGCATAGTCCATCGCTTCGCTTAAATTGTCGCTGAATGATTAAAAGGGCGTGGGAACTCATACAAAACTTAAGTTTAGATGTTACAGCTGGCGCTGTGGTGTCCAGTTTGTTTGTAGCCAAGGTATTTAACGTTCAGCCTTCTCTGAATATACTATTGGATTTGGCTACTTTGAAATGGAAGTGCTAGAAATTGTCAATTTTAAAAACATAGTATTTTAAAGAATTATCATTTTCTCTTTTTTCTGCATTCCAAGTATTAAAATAGAGCTTGCTGTTTTTAATAAAATAAGGATGTTCTCTTATTCCAGAGCGATAGGGAACTTTGATAGAGGCAGTTCGTTCTAGATTTTCATTAAAAGCAATTATTCCGATTGTTCGATTTCTTGCAGATGCTGCTAAATCGGTAAAAGAATTAATTGGCAGCGAGGGGTCATTAAATATGGCGGTTCTGAAAATGGTTCTGCTTTGCTTACTATAAATGAGAGTGTGGTAAGCACCGTTTCTGGCCTGCTGAAACATGTTTTCGTTTGGGTTACTTCTAAAGCTCTTGGCTTCTTTAACCTCGTCAAAGGCCATCAAGCCGTTTTTGAGCAAATTGCCAGAATAATCATATTTGTAAATGTATTTAGATTTTGAAAAGCTGATATAGACGGCATCATCTGTAAAGAGTATGTTTCTTTGAACGTCATTAGGAGACCATACCTTATCATGAAACTCCTTAGGATAGATGATTATCTCACGAAATAGACCGCTTGTCAAATTCAAAACCCCAATCAAATGAGCTTTACGAAAGGTTTCTGGATCACTGAGCGGAAAATAATTGGAAATTGGAAAGTAAAGCTCTTCACCGATATTTATTACTTTATTAATGTTGCTATTGCCAGGACTATAATAATGACTAAAGCCATTATTGAATGGATATTCTTTTATTAGTTTCCCATCTAAATTGTATTGTAAAACACTGCTGATATTTTCTGGGAAGTAGAATATATTTTCTTCGGATATATGGAATGCCCCTATTTGTTTTACGCCATTTGGGCCATTTATTGGTAACGCAATTATCGATTCGTTAAAGTCTTCTCTAAAATCTAAATAGTATAAAAGGGTTGAGTCCTTTAAAGGGATTTGATAGTAATAGCCTCCCTCTGTATTTTGCCAGTAAGTAACTATAGCATCGTCAAAATTATAAATTTGTGTTTCCGGACGTACAATTAGGGGATCTGTTAGTACGAGTTGTTTCTGTTCTATAACAGTGGGTAACTTTTTTTCGCAAGAAAGTATAACTATTGATGCAACGAAAATATAGATGTGTTTTTGCATATTTTCTATGTAATGAACCTGGATGAAATTAAATGGAAAAGATTAGAAATGGACTCAGCGACTGAAAAGATTAAGCTTCTGAATAACAATTAATTATACAGAAGCTCATCTTCGTGCTTAATCTTGCCATACTTCCTCTTACCTGGAATATTAGCTAAATCAATGCAAATTCTGGGTGCACTCCCTGGGGTTGTGCAATCTCCGCCATTTGTTTCGGTACACTTAGCAACGATGCAGAATTTTCCTGTAGAATTCCATTTGCTTGAGTTTTCAGTCTTATAATTAAAACCTTGAGACTTAACGTCAATTTTAAACATTACCAAAAGGGCAAATTATGATAGCGTTAATGAAAGAAAGGTTTTCATAATAAAATATTTTGTTGAAAACTTATTAAGTATTTTGAATGTATGAATAAAATAACTTGCTAAAAAACAAAAGTGTTATAAATAAATAGTAATACGATTAGAGCCATGAGTGATAGTGATGATGAATGTTGATTTATTATTGTCTTGACTACAGATGACCTGACTCGTTTATGTATGCAAAAGTCAGATTTGTGGATTTATCTTGCTTAAGGTTGGGTTTATAATTTGAGGCATTATTTCTTTAGTCGAGAAAACTCTTCAATTCACATTTTTTTGTTTTTTGAACCTCTGAACAGAAAATTTTATGCTCTTTTGTTAGCTTCGATGAAAAAACTGCTCTGTATTATACAAAACTTAAGTTTAGATGTTACAGCTGGCGCTGTGATTTCGAGTTTGTTTGTAGGGAAGGTATTTAAAGTTCAGCTTTCCTTGAATATGATTTTTGGTTTAGGGATTGCCATCTGGCTAATCTATACTGTCGATCATTTATTGGACGGACATTTTGGTTCAAATCAACCAAAGAATAGGCGGCATGCTTTTCATCAGCGCCATAAAATCAAATTGCTCTTTCTCTCATGTATTGTATTTCTACTCGGGCTAATTAACCTAGTATACTTGCCATGGGCGACTATTGAGTTGGGCTTGGTTTTGGGTGCTTTCGTGCTGTTTTACTTTGGCTCTTTGTATTTACTTAAAATCAGCAAGACTTGGCATAAGGAGATTCTAGCGGCTATAATCTATACCGTAGGGGTTTTTGCTGCTCCCTTAAGTCAAATAGACAAGGTGGGCTTAGGAGAGCTATTTTTACTTTCCCAATTCTTTCTAGTAGTGCTGTCTAATCTCTTTCTTTTTCCTGTCTATGAGTACCAGATTGATCGGCAAGACGAACTTCAGTCGATTGTTACCACTAAAGGGAAGGCCTTTGTCAATCAATTGATCTTGACCATTGTTATAGCTAATGTCTGTTTAATGGTTGTAGCCTTGATTTTGGGTCAGTCTTATCAATCGACCATGATTTTGTTTTCAATGAATCTCGTTCTTTTTACCCTGTGGAAGTGGCCGCAATTTTTTCAAATTAATGAGCGATATAGGTTTCTGGGAGATGGGATTTTCTTTATACCATTATGCTATCTGCTGCTATGAAGAACAATTTTAATCTCATAGCGCCTGTTTATGATGCGCTTGCAAAAGTGGTATTTGGCAAAAAACTGAAACAAGCGCAGTGTCACTTTCTGCAGCTCATTCCCAAAGATTCGAATGTATTGATTTTAGGTGGCGGAACGGGCTGGATTTTGGATGAAATCTTTAAGACTGGCTTTCGAGGTAGCGTAACTTATGTAGAAGCTTCGGCCGAAATGATAAAGAGGACAGAGAAAAGGCTTCGGCCCAGTTGGAAGGTGGCTCTTATTTGTGGAGATGAAAAGGCAATTCCAGAAGAGATTTATGACGTACTAATCACCAATTTTTTTCTCGATGTATTCTCTGCTGACCACCTGAATAAGGTCATGAATCAGCTTGCTGAGCAACTGTCACTACAAGGTTTATGGTTCTGTACGGATTTCCGACATACAAACAGATTGAAACATAAACTCATCATTTGGTCTATGCTTCTGTTTTTTAGGTTTTCAGCCCAACTAGAATCAAAAGTGCTTCTTGACTTTCAATCGTATTTTAGGGCCTTTCCCTTCGATCAAATTCAACATAAAGAGTTCAGTAAAGGGTTGATCTTTTCGGATGTCTATCAAAAATAATTTACCTCATAATTACCTTAAAGGTCTGCTTTTGATTGGTATTGAGATTTGTGATCAACACCAAAACAAGCCCTTTTTGTAATTTGTTTGTCGGTATGCTGAGTACACCACTTTCAGGATATACTGTTTCGTTTTGATTGAGGAAAACTATTCCTGAAGCGGAAACAAATTTAATCCCTAATTGAATTTTCTCGCTCACTGCATATTTTATGATCAAACTTTCGCCAATTTCAACTGGATTCGGATAAACGTTAAATTGGCTATTCGCAAATTCGAACTCGATGAAGACTCTTAACATTTCAGAAAGAGAGGACTCCCCGTTAAAATCGGTCTGTCTTAATCTATAGTAGTTATTTCCTGCTATTGGCTTAGTATCAACCCATCTGTATTCATTATTTAATTCGTTGTTTCCTGCTCCTTGAATCAAAGTTATTCCTGCAAAATCAATTCCATTGTGGCTTCTTTCGATTGTGAAATGAGAGTTGTTGGTTTCATCCGCGGTAGTCCATGCTATGCTTACGTTGTTATCTGAACGAACATTGGTATTGAACGAGATTAAGGTGATTGGCAGGGCAAACTCTTCACTGGATGCTAGCGTGAAGTACTGACCATTGGAAAAATCTGCTTGAAAGCTCACAAAACCGTCATCACTAACAACGAATGACTGAGAGACTAACTGAGCTCCATTAGAAAAGTCTCCGTCAGAATCTATCAGCAAGGCGATTTTGCTTTCGTCATTCGTCCCTATACTTTCATCAGGGCCAATTAGACTAGCTACATTAAAGCGAACTGTAACCAATCCTACGGTGCCAGTTTCTTGAACGCGCCATTCTCGATTCAACCTACTTTTTACTTGTGCAGGGTCATAGTCAATATTCTCATCATTGTCATAAAGTGTTGCTCCATCGTGGCCCCAAACTAAGGAGGAAAGGTTGGCACTGAATGTTCCATCATTAGATGGGTTGCTGGCCTCCAAGCCATCAGGAGAGTTTTGGTCGTCTAGACCAATGGTTACAATAGCATCGTCATTGCTACTTTGAGATTGTTTTTGATTGAGTAGTGATTTATCATCTCTGAAGATACCTGCAACGTTGTTGTGTAAGGTACTATTCGCTGTGGCATCCCAAATGGTTTGTCCATCAGAGGCTACATAATCTCCCGTTCCGGCTGGGGCATTGTACAGCGTGATGCCATACTTTATGGCGAGGTATGTTTCTACTTTTTTTCTATCGGTACTTGAAAGTACATCGCAGAAGATGATGACTTCTGTAATTCGTCCATTGAATACTGTGCTGTTACCTAAGGCGCCTACTTGTAAGCTATTAGAGGTTTCAACTGCGTGGTTCGCTGAGAAATTCGCAACTTGCTCTCCATCTAAATATAAGTAAGATGCACTAGCTGCATCTTCGTCCAAAACCAATGTGGTTAATGAAGGGCTTGCCGCTACATATAAATCTGCTCCTCCTGAAATTTCGCCTGTGCCATTTGTGACATTGGAATTGGATTGATATCTATCGAAACTACCATTGTTTTCTCCCCAAACGGCACCAGCAGCCTCAACATCAGGCACATATACTGTAAATATTGTTACGTCAGGCAATGTACCTGCATTGATGTTTAGTCCAGTATTGTAATACCCTCCTAGAAAATCATTAGCAGCATTGAAGTTGAGGAGATTTCCTGGACTAACGCTTCCAGATTGGGCAATAGGAAGACTATTGCCAGTCAATGATGTCCAAGAAGTTCCTCCAAGATCAGCTCTTAACCAAAGTGATATACAGGCTCCGATACCGCCTGGAGTATTGAGATAATCATCTCGATAATCTACATCGCCATCATAAGTAACATCACCATCGGTATCTGTGTAATTATTCGTTTGCGTATTGTCATAACTTCCCGTAGGGTCCACAAAAGTGTCTCCGTTATCTAGCGTATTATCTAAACCATTGTTACCAATTGCGCCATTCGTTTTGCCATTCGTATGACTCAAGCCTGAACCGGACTCAACGATGTCGAAAATAGTATCATTGTCAGAGTCTAAGTCCAAATAATCTGGATTATCCGTGCCATCAGTATTCACGGGGCTGCTTGATAAAGTGCCTCCACTGTCAGAATCAAACGCATTGTCAATACCATCATTATCAGCGTCTAATCCTGTTGGTGCAACAAATCCTGTTGTAGTTTGGGCTTCAACAATGTCTGGAATCCCGTCATTGTCAGAGTCTAAATCATATCTGTTTTTTAGTCCATCTCCGTCAGTATCTGGATCAGTCAGGGCTGTGCCTCCGTTATTCGAATCGAATACATTAGACCAGCCATCTTCGTCTGTGTCTACGAATGTACCGTCTACAATACCATCACCATTACTATCAACTCCACCAGCTTCTACAATATCAGGTATACCATCATTGTCAGAATCTAGGTCATATTGGTTGATAATACCGTCAAGATCCAAGTCGAATCTATCATCTACACCATCGATGTTAGTGTCTATAAAACCAGCTGCATTCGTATCCAGGTAGTCATAAATACCATCAATGTCAGTGTCCAATAGGGGATCGATACCGCCATTTTCATTCACATCTAGGATACCATCATTATCATCATCAATGTCTTCTTGATCAAGAATTCCATCACCATCTGAATCAATACCAGTAATAGCATCTCTCCAGTCTACATCACCACCTATATTGACATCACCATCGGCATCAGGAAAGTTATTTGCTTGAGTATCATCGAAAGTTCCGTTGACATCTGTATACCCTCCATTGGTATATGCATTGTCTAATCCGTTGGCATTGATAACGCCTGATAGAATTATTCCTCCTTCTTGCGTGTCATTACCTGTTTTATTGTCCGAGTTTAAGTCTAAGTAATCTGGGCTATCGGCTAGGTCTGTATTTACTGGGACGAGGGTTGTGCCTCCGTTATTTCCATCATAAATATCGTTGACACCGTCTCCATCGGTATCTGCAAATGTTCCAGGAGCGATATAGCCTAGCGTAGTTTGGGCTTCAATGTTATCTGGAATACCATCACCATCTGAATCTAAGTCAAGCCTATTGACTATGCCATCTCCATCCGTATCTGTGTTTCCTTCAACAATATCTAAAATACCATCATTGTCATCATCTAAATCAACATCATCTAAGACACCGTCACCATCTGTATCTGCACCTACAATATCGTCTCTCCAGTCAACGTCTCCACCACCATTGATATCTCCATCAGTATCAGGGAAGTTATCTTTTTGAGTATTGTCAAAACTACCGTTGACATCTACGTAGGTATCGCCATTGTCTAAGGTATTGTCCAAACCATTATCTCCAACAGTTCCATTGGTTTTTCCATTGGTATGACTCAAACCCGAGCCCGATTCTACAATATCAAAACCGCCTTCGTTGTCGGAATCTAAATCCAAATAATCGGGGTTGTCTGTTCCATCCGTATTTACAGGTGTTAAACCACTGCCATAGGCAGTATCGACACCGTTAGCACCATAGGCGCCATTTGGCGCAATGTAGCCTCCCGTAGATTGCGCCTCTATGTTGTCTGGAATTCCATCATTGTCGGAATCCAAATCTAAATAATCGGGAATCCCATCTCCATCGGTATCTGTAGCACTTGTCGGTACGCAAGTCGCTTCTGTATAAGTGATTTCTTCTATATATGGATCCCAAATAATTTGACCTCCACTTACCCAAAAAAGGCGATAATATAAAAATTTAGAAGTGTTTGAGCTTAAGTCAAAAATTTCTTCAACATTGCTTAATTCAGTTCCAGTTAAGGCAACCTGAGCTTGTGTTGTGGATCCAGTAACATCAGTCCAATTCGTATTGTCATTGGAACCTTGCCATTTGTATGTTACACCTGCATCAATAAATGAGTTAGTGTTCCCGTCAAATTGAAGCAATATTTTAATTTCTGAGAGCTGAATGATTTGATTAAATTGAACCTTAAATATTTGAGGATTCTGACTGTCATATGCCTGATCATTATCAAAATAGTAGTTCTGTTGTACCAAGGTCCCATCATATAAGGTCGCTATGGAACCGGTAAATCCTAAATCGGTGGTAACGGCAGTTATAACCCCACCAGTAATACAAGGATTAGGTTCACCCTCTACTGAATCTAATATTCCATCGTTGTCATCGTCCAAATCTATGTCATCAGCAATACCATCACCATCTCGATCATCAATACAAGTTGCTACTAGTTCAACAGCTTGGGCATAAGCCAATTTGCCTTTACCATTTCTACCCGTTCCCAATTGTGTGATTTTAATGTATTTCCAATCAGTGTTAGCCATCAAAGTAGTGGAACCACTGGCGACAGGTGCTGTGAAATTGGTGACCTGATTGAATGTTTGTACTACTACTAGGCTTGAGTTCAATAGCTCAATTCTGATAATATTGTCGTTCTTAATGTCTCCCCAATAAATAGTAAAATCATAACCTGAAGGTGCATTATTAGCAAAGCCTAAAGTCAAGTTTTCACCATCAGCAATTTCTGTATCTGTGCCTGGGGTATTGCCAATGGCATTAGTTGGTGTATTCGAGGAGCCAGTTGCAGTAGTGGCATAAACGGTACTCTCGGTCAAAGCAATTGACTTAAAATCTCCTACACAACTAATAGGGTCTGCTGCTACGGTTACAGTAATTGTTCCAGTATTACTGGTTAGGTTAGTACCATCAGTTACTTGGTATGTTAGGGTGGCAGTACCAGTGAAACCGCTTTCTGGAATGAAGGTAAGATTTCCATTTCCGTTATTAATAAATGTTCCCTTACCTGCAATTACCAGAGGTGATGTGGGATTGAAAGTGCTTGGTACAATATCTTCATTGACATCTGTATCGTTGGCAAGTGCATTTAATGTCATTGTTCCAGAAGTAAATCCCGAAACATTATCGTCAACAGCCACAGGAGCCTCAGGACCTGCTACTACAGTGACCACCCACTTTAGGACGGATACTCTGCCGCAGTCATCAGTAGAAATAGCTGTGATAATAGCCGTTAGATTCTCTGTTAAGCTTGTAGGTGCTGTAAATGTGGCTGTGCCCTCTGCAATTGCCGTTTCAGCACCAGTGATTGAATCATCGAATGTGCCAGTTGTATTGGACACCCAAGTAATGCTTTGCATCACTAAGCCTGGGAAAGCCTCTGCTTCCACGTCAAAATCAATAGTTTGTCCCTCAGCTAGTGTAATAGGAACGTCTATGGAATTATCTATAAAATTGGGTTTCTTATTTTGCGGGGCATCAAAAGAGAAGTTAAAGAAAGCACGTTGTGCGGCAAT
>JBLIES010000128.1:0-10175 GCA_047633135.1 Roseivirga sp. | reverse complement strand
AATTCTAACAACTCCTGCCGTGTGAGAACTCGATGGTCCAATCATCACTGGACCAATCATATCGAATACACTACTTTGCTCGGCCATAACCTAATTTCTTTATGCTTTCAATATTAGATAAATATCCCCTACTTCGCTTTTGAATCTGTTTAAGTGGTTAATACAATACATGAAAGCGATATTTAATTCACGAATCACCTCTCTGGAAAAAATTTCATTGAATCCTAAAAATCGTGCATTCTGTTATGGAGACGGCTTGTTCGAAACATTTGTTACAGGGGCTAAGAGAATAAATTTAGTCGGTCTTCACACTGAACGCCTCAAGCGAGGCTGCGAGGTATTAAACCTTGACTTCCAAGACCTTAATGAAAATAAAATCAATCAAATGATTGAAGATTTAGCCTTAGAAAATAACATAAGTGGTGAAATAAGGAGCCGATTACGCCTCTGGAGAAAACCAGCTGGACTGTATGCTCCAACATCTTCAGGTTCTGAATTTTTACTCGAAGTAGCACCAAATCTCACTCCCGCTCTTGTGATGGCGAGTGGTATTGACATTTCAGAAACTGCTAAAGTTCATCACAGTGCTATATCATTTGCAAAGACAATGAGCTCCATACAATATGTAATGGCAGGAATAGAAATGAAGAAATTACAGCTTGACGATATTATCCTTTTGAACAGCTCGGGCTATTTAGCCGAGACGCACAGTTCGAACCTTTTTTGGATTAAGGATGATATAATCTTTACCCCTGCACTTAGCACTGGATGCATTGCTGGAGTGATGAGAGAGTTCTTTATGAGCCAATTTATGGTTAAAGAAGTGTTGGCGTCCCCCTCAGTTCTGAATTTTGCAGATTCTATTTTCTCCACCAACGCCAGCGGTATAAAATACTTTACCCATTATAATGGGAAGACTTACGGAAGCCCTGAAAACAAACTCGCAAAATTCCTTAAACAGCTACAGCAGCCTTAATGTGCGGGTGAGGCGCGTAACCTTCCAATTCGAAGTCTTCGAACTTGAAGTCAAAAATATTTTTAACTGCAGGATTTATCTTTAGGGTTGGAAGAGGTTTGAACTCTCTTGAAAGTTGCAATTCAGTTTGTTCAATATGATTCGAATAAAGATGCGCATCACCAAACGTATGAATGAAGTCTCCGGGTTCTAGCGCGCAGACTTGAGCCACCATCATCACTAAAAGTGCATATGAAGCGATATTGAAAGGAACACCTAAAAAGACATCGGCACTGCGTTGATACAACTGACAAGACAATTTCCCATCTGCAACATAAAACTGAAAGAAAGCATGGCACGGAGGAAGTGCCATATGATCAACGTCTGCCACATTCCATGCACTCACAATGAGTCTTCTTGAGTTTGGGTTGTTTTTGATTTGATCAACCACCTTTGTAATTTGATCAATAGTACCACCATCCCTATCTGGCCAATTCCGCCATTGGTAACCATAAACTGGACCCAGTTCTCCTTGCTCATCTGCCCAGTCATCCCAGATAGAAACACCATTTTCTTTTAAGTATTTGATATTCGTTTCTCCTTTTAAAAACCAAAGCAGTTCGTGAATAATCGACCTTAAGTGTAACTTTTTTGTCGTAATGACAGGAAACCCTTGAGACAAATCGAAGCGCATTTGATAACCGAAAACACTCTTTGTGCCAGTGCCAGTCCTGTCACCTTTATCTACACCATTGTTTAAAATGTGTTTCATCAGGTCGTGATACTGCTTCATATTAATTGGTATTTGATTGGTAGAAATGAATAGTCAAAATAAGGTAATTTTAGATTGAAACCGAAGTCAATAGAAGAAGATTTTGATTCCTATCTTTACAAAGTGAAGAAAAGCAAAGCCTATCTCGGACTATTCATAATTCTATTGCTCACTTGTGGTTTTGGCTATGGGATAAGTAACCTAAAGTTCTCTGACAACTTTGATGCTTTCTTCCCCAAGGGTGACCAGGATTTAGCTTACTATCTAAATTTAACGGAAGAGTTTGGGGTTTATAATGATTTCCTTTTCATAGGCCTGGAAAGTGATAATGTTTATTCATCTGAATTCTTCACTAAGGTAGATTCACTTACAGAGAGTTTCGAACGGCTCGTAAAGGTCGAATCTGTAATTAGCCCCACCAACTTTAAAAGATATCAACTGACACCCTTTGGTGTCAATAGCTTCAATGTCGTCAATTACTCAAATGGCATCGATGTCGATCGCATGAAAAGCGACCCACAACTGTATGGGCAGTTTTTTGGTAAAAACGATAAGTCTGTCGGCATGATTCTTAGGCACGAATCTTTTGACGATAAAAAAACTGCAGATAAATTCTACGAAAACTTGGTGACTATTATCGCTGATCAAGGGTTCTCAACTCCCATCATCTCAGGTAAGATTCAAGGACAACATGATTTTTCGATACGACTTAAACAAGAGCTTAGTCTATTACTAGGCGCTGCCATTTTACTTATCTTAATTATGCTCGCCATAGTCTATCGCACGATTAGAGGCATGCTCATTCCCTTCGTTACATTGGTGACCACCCTTGTGTGGATGTTCGGTTTCTTCGGTCTTACAGATAGACCAATAGACGTTTTAGCCATTATGATTCCTCCGATATTGTTAGTGGTCTCTATGTCTGATGTTATTCATCTTTGCAATAAATTCAATGACTGCATGCACAAAGGAATGGATGTTTTTACATCAATTAAAACCTCTATTAAACTAGTTGGCTTAGCCACCTTGCTTACTTCTATTACAACAGCTATTGGTTTCTTTTCACTTGCCATCTCCCCAATTGCGCCTATCAAAAACTTTGGTTTATACACTGGCATTGGTGTCTTGTTCGCTTTTTTTGTCACTTTCACCACCATTCCTTGCCTTTTACTTATTCTCAACAAACCAGTCAACAAAGTCAAACCAATTAAGGACAATTGGAGCAGCACACTTGAACACCTCCACAATTGGGTAATCAAAAGAAGAAGACCTATCATCTTACTTTCGCTTTTACTCTTAGCAGGTGGGACTCTAGCCACGTTTTCTATCAACAGAAACACCTATTTGATTGTAGGTGTCGATAAGCAAGATCCTTTGATGAAAACGATGGGCTACTTCGATGATAACTTTGATGGCAATAAGCCTTTTGAGATGACTTATGAGCTCGAATCACAGGATGATCTTTTTGAAAGAAGCACATTACAAGATTTAGACTCTATACAGCAATACCTCGAAACAGAATACGGTATTGCCCACATCGAATCCCCCCTGAACCTCATCAAGACAATCAATCAAACCATACATGGTGGTGCAACGAGAGAATATAAAATACCTCAATCCTCTGATTACTCAAGAATAAAAAGAGTATATGATTCAAGACAGTTTGCAGAAGCGAGAGCAAAATTACATTCAAAGAATGGTGTAACGCTGCGCATTAATGGAAGAGGCAAAGATATTGGTAGCGCCAAAGCCGGTTTGAAAAATGAAAAACTCGAAAACTTTTTAAGTCAAACGCTGAATCTAAAGCAAGATCAGTATAGACTAACAGGTACATCATTTTTGATCGATAAGACAGACGACTATATAGTTTCTTCTATCATCCAAGGACTCATACTGGCAATTATCGCTATTGCTTTTTTAATACTACTCATCACAAAAAGCTTTAAAACCATGCTCATTTCTATTCTACCTAACATTATACCTTTGCTAATTCTAAGCGGGTTAATGGGGGTTTTAGGGGTGGATTTAAATATCGCCACTGCGGTGATTTTCAGTATTGCTTTTGGAATCGCAGTAGACGACAGCATTCATTTTATTATACGTTATCAACTCGAAGTAAAAAATAAGACCGTTAGTAGCGCAATTTTAGCCACCTACTTAAGTACAGGGAAGAGTATATCCCTGACCACCGTAGTACTTTTTGTTGGCTTCACAGTCTTTTTGTTCTCGGGCTTTTCAGCAACTTTCTACATAGGATTATTTGTCGCCACCACCTTAGTGTTAGCTTTAATAACAGACCTTACTCTTTTACCAGCCTTGTTGAGTTACAAGAAGAAATAATTTTAGAGGTCGTCTAATTCAGCATAATCAGTTGGAGCTTTCCAACGCTTATAACCGAACATTAGATTTAATCCAAAACGAAAATCAATCTTTGAAAACCGCTCAGGCCTGTTGGTAATCAGGGCGTTGTCAGCAGCCAAGTACAGCTGAACTGGCCCTATATCAGAAGCAATATTAGCTCCAATATTGTATTCGTTTTCAGGCCCTCTCTTACTGGCAACCAATCCAATGATGAACTTATTCATGGTATGATTATAGGCCAGCGCAAAAGAAGGGTCAATCTCTCCAAAAACTGAGTTATTGAATGCCATAAACGTCACTCTATCCTTAGGTGTGAAGTTGTAAGCGGCCGCAACGAAAGTTCTGCTGTTCAATCTTGTTTTATAATTGACATTAGTTTCGTCTGATCTAAATTTATTCTGAATACTATCTCGGAACACATCTGATGAAGCATCTAAGCCTCTCAACTCTACTCCAGAAATGACGACTGTAGTATCATAAGTATTATAATTAATGGTTTGTTCTTGCCATTCAATAGTACCAATATCGTTCATCGCGGCCTCTACTGTGATTCTATTTGTGATCTTAAGTTTTACCCCTAAATCAAAAGCAACAGACCTATTCTTATTATTAACCAAATAGCTGGTCAATTCGTTGTCTTCATAATTATCTGCATTTGTCAAATAATCTATTCCCGCAGTATTGATAGTGCCATTCTGAGTTGTGACGGTCCAACTAAAGTCATCAGGATTGGTAAACAATTGTCCATTTAGCCCTTCCTTAGAACTCACATTAAAAAGACCTGTAATTACCTTGGCTCTTACCCCAACAGTCAATCTTTTATCTAAAAATGTTCTGGCATGGCCAATTCCTACTTCATGGTAACTATTAATCGCAATCTGTGTATCCTTAAAGTCGATACTTGCTCCTATTCTATTCGAATTACCATTGGCGAGAAACTCCATGAAATCTCTTCCATATTTTAAGCCCGCAGTTACTCTTGCATTCAAAAATAAGCTGTAGCCTCCTTTCTTCGTTTTCAAACCAACGTAAAAAAGATTCGAAACAACATGAGCGTTGACCTTATTGATATCTGCAGAAGCCGCTAAAAGCACATCGAAATCAATTTTATAATTAAAATCATTCGGGCCTTTAGAAAGCAAATCTTGGATTTTAAACTGTGATGTTGCTGAAGCCCCAACCGTAGGGAGACCTAAAGTAAATGTGTTATTTGGAATAAAAGCGGGCTGCAAACCCTGCGATTGAGGAACAACATCCCTCAATTGGTACATCGAAAAGAATGCCTGAGCTGAGGCTAATTGATTAAAACCGATGATCAAACATGCGATGAGTAAAGTCTTCTTCATAGTCCTCATTAGTTACTATTTGTAATGATTACATCGGCTTGAACGGCCAACTTTATTTTGAGTTGGTAATCTGAGAAAAATTTCACGGATATACCTGAATTTGAGTTGGTCGTATTTAACCGCATCTTGACATCTATTCCAACCGATGACTCCATGAGTCGTATTTCTTCATTCGTTAAAGTTATATCCACAGTTTGCGAAACAGCCCCTGTGGTTCTGCCGTCCGGCCCTACTGCCGCGGCATTAAAAAAGGCTACCTCCTCTTTTACAAGCAATATATCACCTCTGGCATCAACAAATGATAGCTCAATATCTCCTCCTAAAGGCAACTCATTTTCAGTAATAATTCTCAATAACAATCGGTTGGCTTGTTCTAGAGTACTGGAAATATTCAAATCTACTCTTTGGGTACTCGTCAGCTGATTAATATTCACAATCATTGGCATTTCGAGCACTCCTTTAATCCTAAGTTGACTCGAATTGATCAAATAGTTGTACTGAAATGGTGCTTCAACTGGATTGGCGAAGGCAGTCACATCAACAGTTACTTTCGTAGGTCTTGAATTTATTAAATCAGGTAAATTTGAATTATTAGCACTTATGGCAATCGTTTTTTCAATGCTCGACCCGCTATCCGCTAATCGTGGCCCCTCTACAACGTTTACCCTATTTACGATGTCTCCTGATAGATTAATAATCTCTCCAACTTGAGTAACGGCCGCCATCTCGTTAAACCTGATTCCTAAAGGAAAACCAAAGCTATTGTCAAAGGTGAATTTGAAAACAGGCTCAGCAAAATCAATAGTACCCTCACCAAAGGTATCGAAGAAATCTAAATTCAATAAATCAAAACTCACATCTATTGGTCTCTGACCAAGAAAAACATAAGCCGCTTCAAATTGAGGCTGACCAAAAGTCAGGGAGACTTCTATTCCGTCTGTCTCTTGGATAGAAGAATTAGGCCCAATATTGATTTGATAGTCTAAGTTGACTAACACTGCGTTATTTGTAACATCACCGTTTACACCTTGGGTTAAATCAGCGATATATGTTTTGAGTTCGTCATTGAAGGTGAAAGAAGGATTTTGAGTTGACAATGTACCACTAAGGGTAAGAGGCGTTCTATCTGGTTTCTTGAGTAAGGACTGTATCGTTAAAGAATAAGTTACATCCGCATCGATATCAGAGGATATCATTAACTGAATAGATCCGTCAGAGAAGTTAATACTATCATACACTTCTTCAAAAGAGGTTTGCCAGTCTAAAGCGAATACATCATTTATTGACACTTGCGATGCCACACCTGGGCTACTAACATTAATGCCTGCAGAGCGTTTTTCGGTGAGGCTTTGATTAACCATACTTACGAATGAATTAGCGTTTTGAGCTTTTAATTCTTCTTCGTAGGTGATAGTCACAATATCATCTGAATTAGGACTAATATCCACTCCAGCGGAGTCCAAATCCTCAAAAAGATCTGATACAGAGTAGGATATTTCACCAATGGGTAGGGCTATGGATGGATTCCATTCAAAATCTTCTAGAACAGCCTCACCAAAGTACTCGAGGTTACACCCTAGTGTAATAACACCTAAGCTGCAGAAAAGTAGCAGTGTTTTTGTTTTTGATTTAAACATTTACTTGATTTAAAATTGATGATATTTATTCTTGTGGCACACAGATCCAAAGGATTATATAAACTAGAAGCCCAGAAAATGCGGTAAAAATGGTTGCGATAACATAGAGCACTCTTACTAGACTAACATCCCAACCGAGCCATTGTGCCAAACCAGCACAAACTCCTGCAATTACACGGTCTGATGACCGTTTAAGATTTTTATCTGAAGACATAATCGAAAATGAAAACACCAATTTAGTTACTTATTGAATAAATACCTACAACAGGAAAGTGATCGGAAAAATCAATTTGGTTTAATGTTTCGAAACTATGAACATTTAACTCATCACTAAAAAAATGATGATCAATTCTTAAAAAAGGTATTTTACCATTGTAAGTAAAACCAAAGCCTCTTCCTGCCTCTTCAAAGGCATTACCGAAATTCCGAGAGAGTTTGGTGTAAGTATAACTGTAGGGAATATCATTAAAATCGCCCACGACAAGCACGGGGTAATTACACTGGCTAATGTGTTTCAATAGGTCTTCTACCTGAGTAGCTCTTTTAGCTGAGCCTATTTCGAACTTCTTTCTTACAGATTCATAGTTTTTATCGAAAGCGTCTTGATTCAACTCCTTATCTGGGTTGATCGACATTGATTGGAGGTGAACATTATAAACCCTCAGAGTGTCTTTACCTACCTTCAGGTCAGCAAAAAGGATATTGTTTGTTGTTGATGATTCATACAATACCCCCGTATTAATGATTTTATATTTCGAAAATATGGCGAAACTGTTTCCATACCCCCCCACAAAACTATTGTATTCCCCATTATTGGAGATCTCCTTAATCACATCCTTAGTGCCAAAAAACTCTTGATAACAACGAATATCCGAGTTGTCAGACTTTAGCCAATCCAACATTGTAGTTTCTCCCTTTTTACCACCGCCCTTATTCATCCGCATCATATTGTAGCTAAGTACTTTGATGTGCTTCTCGGGTGTATCAAAGACATGATATGTCAATGTGGATTTTAAAAAAGGAACCCCAATTAATAAAAGAATCAAGGGGTAAATAGATTTTTTCAATTGACTAAAAACCAAACCAATGAACCATATCAAATTAAGGATTAAAATCACGGGAATAACTAATGATATTAACCCTGAAAACTTAAAAAACGCGGGAGAAACCAGTACACTCGCATAAACCAAGAGGCTTATACCGTACCAAATTATTATGGAAAATCGAGAAATGGTCTTCATTATGCGGTGCTATTTTAACCATTTTAAGCTTAAAATCTTGCTTTCCAAGCATAAAAAAAGCAGCCTGATTCACAAACTGCTATAATTCAAATAGATATGTTAATCATTCATTTCGTAATGCTTTTACCGGGTTAGCCCTAGCCACCTTAATGGATTGATAGCTCATTGTTAACAAAGCAATAAGAAAAGCTGAGGTCCCTGCCATTAGAAAAGAAGCCATACTTATAGAAGGTCGGTAGGTAAAGTCTTGCATCCACCAATCAACGCCATAGTAACCTAAGGCGGAAGCTAAAACGAAAGAAATTAATACTAACATCGATATCTCTTTAGACATTAAATAAATAAGCTGGAATAACGAAGCGCCAAGTACTTTTCTAATACCCACCTCTTTAGTTTTCTTTTGGGCTGTAAACGCTGCTAACCCAAATAAACCTAAGCAAGCAATAAGAATAGCTAGAACGGCAAAAACAGTAAAAATACTCCCCAGCTTAGTTTCGGCTTTGTACATATTTGTGAAACGATCATCGAGAAAAGTATACTCAAATGGTTGTCCTGGAGCGAGCTCGTCCCACTTTGATTGCACATCACCTATTAAAGCTTTGTAATTGCTTGCGTTAAGTTTCAAACTCAATAGTCCTGTAGAGTTCCCTAATCGCATGACTACTGGGTCTATTTCGCTCTTTAGAGATTCGAAATTAAAATCTTCGATTATACCAATGACATTAAATCGCTCCAAATCATCTGGAATTTCATCAAAAGCTCCGAGAACAGCCCCTTCAATTTGTTCGAAACCAAATAACTTAGCAGCCGTCTCATTAATCACAAAAGCAGTTGAGTCGGTTGCAAACTCCTTCGAAAAAAACCGGCCCTCTTTTACTTTCATCCCGAAAACATCCAGGTAGTTATCATCAACAGTCCAAAACTGAGATACAATACCTTTGTCCTTGTCGACAACAGCGTCTGGAAAGAACACTGTAGAAGACCTGTTACTTGACGTTGGTAAAAACGATGAAAATGATGCTTCTAAAATAGCTGGGTTTAATAATAATTCATTCTTGAAAGCCTGACTATTCTCTCCTAACATAAAGGCATTACTGACAATTAAGACTCTCTCACGGTCGAATCCAAGCTTGCGATTTTGAATGTAATTCAACTGATTAAGTATGCTAAAGGTCGCAATGATCAACAAAATGGAAACAAAGAATTGAAAACTAACCAAAACTTTTCTTAGGCCTCCACTTTTACCACTGGTACTCACATTGCCCTTGAGGACTTTAGCTGGTGAAAAAGCCGAGAGGAAGAAAGCGGGATAAAGTCCCGCTAAAAAGCCTACCAATATCGATCCTGTTGCCACAATAGCAAGGTTGGGTAAAAACTCTAGCACCATTTGCCGATCAGCAAAATCGTTGAAAAATGGAATGAATAAAACGCCTACAGTAAGTCCAATAAGTCCTGCAATAAACGTGATCAACACTGATTCTGTAATGAACTGACCAATCAATTGAGACCTATAGGATCCTAATACTTTACGAACCCCCACCTCCTTTGCACGACTTGCAGAGCGGGCGGTAGATAGATTCATGAAATTAATACAGGCAATTACTAAAATGAAAATGGCAATTGAGGTAAAGATATAGACATAAGTAATATCGCCCTCTGGTTCAAATCCACCATAATTGTCTGACCTTAAATGGACGTCCGCTAAGGGTTGAAGAAAATACTTGAAGTTGTTACCGGCTTCTTTAAACTGATCGAAAGACATATCGAGGTACTGCTGAAGCTCAACTCCCATGTTGTCAATAGCAATCTCATTTATTTTCTGATTGACAGCAGCGAGATCAGAGTTAGGATTGAGCACTAGAT
>JBLIES010000127.1:0-10232 GCA_047633135.1 Roseivirga sp. | reverse complement strand
ACTCCCAAAGAATATGTTTTTCAAGATTGATTTCTTCTTGAAAAAAGAGTTCAGCAGCCAATTGAAAAGAGGGGGTAAAATCAGAAACCAAAAATTTGTTCTTGCTCAGTTTTTCTTTCGAAGCTAAATTATGATAAGCCAAAAGCGCTTGTAATGCCGTGGCTACAATTACTGAAGAGTCTATGACCTCAATAGCACCTGAATAAAAATGAGCCACCTGCTTTTTTATCAAAGGGTAGTGGGTACAACCGAGAATCAGTGCTTTAATGTCATCCAATTCTGGTTTATCAAGGTATTGATTAATGATCTGTTCCGAAATCTCATTTTTATAAAACCCTTCTTCAATCATGGGAACTAATAAGGGAGTAGCCAAAGCACCCAAAGTGATGGAGGCATTTCTTGCAGCTATTTTTTGTGCGTAAACACCAGAACCTACCGTTTGCTTGGTACCGATCAATCCTATTTTAGTCTGATTGTATTTCTCTCCTACGTATTCAACCACAGGATCAATCACATTGAGCACCTGTGCCTTGCTGCCGACATAGGCTTTGATTAACTCATAGGCCGCAGCAGAAGCGGAGTTACAAGCGATTAAAATCACTTTACAGTTGTGCTGAAGCAGCACATCACAAATCTTAATAGAATAGGCCTGAATGGTTGCCGCAGATTTATCGCCATACGGTAAGTGTGCACTGTCACCAAAATAGATCAGCTGTTCATTTGGCAATAGATTCTTCACAGCATGTGCAACTGTAAGTCCCCCCATGCCGCTGTCAAATATCCCTATTGGTGCTGTTTTGTCCATCCGTAAATGCGAAGATATTTGATTTAATGTAGTTTGGAAGCAAGCCAATTCAAAAAGAAGTGATAAGGCTAAAAAGGAGGTCTAAAATCAGACAGTTTTCAACTGTTCATTATTGTGAAAGGTAATAGGACTATAGCCGTGCTTATTTAACTTCCACTCGATTGTTGAGCTGGAAAAAAGGGGCATAAAAAAAGCCTCGTTTTACTGAGGCTTTTAATTGTGATCTGGCTGGGGCTCGAACCCAGGACCCTCTCCTTAAAAGGGAGATGCTCTACCAGCTGAGCTACCAAATCAAAACAAATTTCTTGGTGAATAGAGGACGTTTTCCTTTATTGCGACTGCAAAGGTAAGACGTAAAAATTAAAATGCAAAGACGAACTTTTAAAATTCTCACAATACTTGTCTTCGGACTTTTCTCAACGATTGAACCTTCTTATTCTCAGGACTTTAAAGACGAGCTAAAAACAGCAGATTCTTTGTTCCAACAGAAAAGATATACCCAATCTATGTCTCTTTATGAAAATATCGTTAGTTCAGAGCAGAAAGCATCTCCTGCGATGCTGCTAAAAATGGCATTTATTTACGAAAGCTTGGAAGATTTGAGCAATACGCTCTATACGCTCAACAGTTATTACAAGCTTACCTCTGATAAAAAAGTATTGGTCAAAATGAAAGAAATGGCCGACACCAATAATTTAGAAGGCTACTCTACCAATGACTTCGACCTATTCCTCAAGTTCTTTGATGAGAATAGAAATTACTTTGTGCTGATTACTTTGGCGTTGGCAATTCTTATTCTATCCATGCTCTACAAAAGGAAAAAGAAGCTCAGCGAAAAATCTGTAGGCCTCACCTTGGGTTTGTTAGCCGTTGCCTTTTTAGCCTTCTATCTCATCAACCTGTCAAACCTTGCGCCTAAAGGAATCATTACCTCCGCTAATGCCTATTTAATGACAGGCCCCTCTGCTGGCAGTGATTTAATCGAAGTAACTGGAGCAGGTCATAAAGTCCAAATCATAGGTGAAAAGGACATATGGTTAGAAATTAAATGGAAAACAGGAAGGGCATTTATTAGAGAAAATAATATTCAAAGACTCCCGAATTAAGTGTAAGCAGCTGAATCATCCTTTTGAATTTGATTGGATTTTCAATCTGAAAGAAACAGCACCCTCACACTGGGCGTGATGACTATCTATCGACTTCTCCAAGTACAATGTCAATCGAGCCGATCACCGCGATTAAATCTGCGATTAAGCCTCCCTTTGAGAGTTCACTGATGATGGATAGATTTACAAAGCTAGCCCCACGCGCTTTACACCTAAAAGGAATATCAGACCTTCCATCGGCCCGAAAGAAGAAGCCCGTTTCCCCCTTTGGATTTTCTGCTCGCACGTACAAATCTTGTGCTTTTGGCCTGATTTTCTTTGGAACAAGTGCCCTCGGATCAAAGTCTCTGTCTCTTTTATGGTCAGTCGTCAACTTTTCAACGCATTGCTCAATGATTTTAATGGACTCAAAACATTCTTGCATCCGCACCCAAGTTCTATCCCAACAGTCGCCTGTTGTGCCCATTGCTCCTTTACCAACTGGAATATCGAAGTCGATTTCAGGATAAACAGAATAACCATCAATTTTCCTAAGGTCGTAATTAAGCCCAGAGCCTCTCAACATTGGGCCTGTAATCCCATAGTTAATGGCTAAATCGAGAGGTAAAACGCCAACATTGGCGGTTCTATCGATAAAGATTTTATTATCGATCATTACCCTTTCCAACTCTTTAAGCTTTGGTTTTAAATAAGTCGTAAATTCTTTACACCGATCCTCAAAGCCTACTGGTAAGTCGTAGAACAAACCTCCCACCCAAATATAGTTGTAGAGCATTCTAGCGCCTGAGGCCCACTCTAAAAGCCGAACGATGTGTTCGCGATCCCTTGTCATCCAGAAGAAGGCTGTGACGGCTCCTATGTCCATTCCATAAGAACCAATGGCAATAAAATGAGAAGCCAGCCTATTAAGTTCAGCGACAAGCACTCGGATGTATTCTACTCTTTTTGGAATATTTTTCTCTATGCCCAACATCCGCTCTACCCCTATGGCGTAGGCATGTTCTGTATTCATGGCAGCCAAATAATCCATACGGTCTACAAATGGAATGACCTGGTTGTAGGGTAGGTTTTCAGCGTGTTTTTCGAAGCAACGGTGCAAGTAGCCTAAATGCGGAACCACCTCCACCACCTCTTCGCCTCGGGCCAACACCTCGAGCCTTAGCACACCGTGAGTAGAAGGGTGTTGCGGACCAATATTAATGATCACCTCTTCGCGTTTCAGGTCTTCTTCCTTGAACTTTTGCGGTTCAGATTTTCTAAGGTTTTCCTTATCGAATATGTATTGTATTTGCTTCGCCACTTAGTATTTGACTTTTACTCCACGATAATATTCTTGCTCTTGATAGTCTTTCTTTAGTGGGTGGCCTTCCCAATCTGCCGGAAGCAAAATCCTGCGTAAATCAGGATGGTTATTGAAGTAAATCCCTAACAGATCATATGTTTCTCTTTCATGCCAATCAGCCGTTTTCCAAAGCTGGGTTAAAGAATCGATGGCTGGGTTTTCTCTTTCTAGCTTTACCTTCACCATTAAATGATGGTTGAAAGGGATTGAGTAGAGATTATAAACCATCTCCATAGTCTTGGCTTCTGGGCCATTATCGATTCCCGTAATGCATGAAAGTGAATCGAAGTAAAGCTGTTCATCTGATTGGAGAAATGACATTACTTCGATTAGGTCCTTCGCATCAATAATGATCGCTTTGGGCGAAGCATTCTCATCAACAGAGAGGACAAGCTGTTCTCCGAGTGCTGAATTTATTCGATCAGATATTTCTTGGAAGGTCATTGGGCTTTCACTTTTTGTTCCAATAACTTTTCAATCGCCTTGGGCGCCACAATGCTTTCTCCTCGAATTTTTTCTTGAAGTTTTAATAAGCCACCGATCAAGGCCTCGGGGCGAGGTGGGCAGCCCGGCACATACACATCGACTGGGATAATTCTGTCTACTCCTTTGACTACGTGGTAGCCATGCTCCCAATAAGGGCCACCACAGTTAGAGCATGAGCCCATAGAAATAACATAGCGCGGTTCGGCCATTTGTTCATAGAGTCTACGCACACGGTCGGCCATTTTAAAAGTGACGGTACCAGCCACAATCATCACGTCAGCCTGCCTAGGGCTCGCGAATGGAACGACTCCAAATCGATCAAGATCATAAGGCGTAGATTGAGCACCCATAAACTCAATTGCGCAACAGGCAGTACCAAAAGCCATAGGCCACATAGAAGAAAGCCTAGCCCAATTGATTAAGTCTTCTAGTTTGGTGATAATAATTCCACCTTTATCCAATTGTTGATCTAGTAGTCCCACTATTTTTTCAAATGATTATAAGCTTCTTTCGGAATTGATGACTTGAAGTCCGATACTTTGTTTACTGGTCTTACCCAGTCTAAATATCCTTTTCGCCAAGCATAAGCTAAGCCTAAGGCCAAAATAAAGATGAAAATAAACATCTCTGTAATCGCAAACCAGGCCCAAGCATAGTCTGTTCCTTCAATCAGTTCTTTATCCCCGAAAATAATAGCCCAGGGAAATAAGAATATAATTTCAACCTCGAAAAGAAGGAAAATTAGGGCGACAATATAAAATTTGATATTGAACTGACCCCATGCTGTTCCGATGGTGTCTTCCCCTGACTCATACGTGGTTAACTTTTCGTAATTAGGTCTATTGGGGCGGATTAGTTTAGCAACAAATAACCCTACCGTTACGAACACCGCCCCTCCTAAAATAAAAATTAGGATGGTCCCGAATTCGCTAAGATTTGGTTCTATCATGCTTTAGAAGTTCAGAGGATCGATATGTTGAAAGTGTCCATTCATTTGAATTTTCTCTTTGGCTCTTTCCATTTCACGAACAACTGGAATCGCCCTTTCCATATGATTAATTAAATAATCGTACCGCTGGGATTGTTTTTCCATTTGAAGCATGTCGTACTCTTGCTCTAAAGACAAACCCAATTTATGAGCAAGTTCATACTCCTGGCTCATTTCAGCCACATCGAGTTTATGATCCATTTTTATAACAACGATTAATTCAGCTGCTAGCGCTTTCAAATGAAGCCATTGTGATGGTTCTCCATCGAGTGCATTTTCAATATACCTCACCATACCTCCAGAATAAAGCTTACCGTCCACTACTTCTTTAAAAGTAATTAACTCGAAAACTCTATGGCAGCGAGTTGTCACGTCCATTTCTCCGTTCTCGTAGACTTTCACTACTTTTTCAACCTTCATTTCAGAGCCAAACTCTAAAAGTCCATTGTTGAATACAGGAATACCAAAGGCTTTATCCTCAGCTATACACTCGTTGATCAACTGTCGATAACGAGGTTCAAAAACATGGAGGTTGAGTTTTTCAGCGGGGAAGGCGACAAGGTTAAGTGGGAAAAAGGACAAAAATTCCTCCATATATATTTAAAGTTTGAGAAGCAGAAAGAGGCTTTGTGGAAGACTTGGAACCTAAGACACTCCGATAATCTGGAGTAGCGTAGGTACAAGCACATTCACAAAGTCTCAATCTGACTTGATTACATGTTTTTAACAATCTCCTCACCAAACTCAGAACACTTAAGTAATGTTGCGTCTTCCATTAATCTTTCGAAATCATAAGTCACCCGTTTTTTAGCAATCGAAGCCTCTAAACCTTTGTAAATCAAGTCAGCAGCTTCTTGCCAGCCTAAATATTCTAGCATCATTGCACCAGAAAGAATTATAGAACCTGGGTTTACTTTGTCTTGACCCGCATACTTTGGTGCCGTACCATGTGTCGCTTCGAAGATCGCACTACCATTCACATAGTTGATATTTGCACCAGGTGCAATGCCAATACCTCCAACAATCGCAGCTAAAGCATCAGAAATATAATCACCATTCAAATTCAAAGTAGCGATGACTGAGTATTCAGACGGTCTTAATAAAATTTGTTGCAAGAAAGCATCTGCAATCACATCTTTAATGATGATTTGATGTCCGTCTTTTTCAATCACCTGCCAAGGTCCACCTTGATAGTCTTTAGCGCCATAAGCATTGATTGCTAATTCGTAACCCCAAGTTTTGAAAGCACCTTCAGTAAACTTCATAATGTTACCCTTGTGAACGAGAGTCACAGAGTCTTTCTTTTGATCGAAAGCATAGTCAATTGCTGCCTTCACTAATCTATGAGTTCCTTCTTCAGAAACAGGCTTAATTCCATAACCCGTAGAGTCAGGGAATCTTACTTTTTTAAATTTTGCTGGAAAATTTTCTTTCAAGAAAGAGGCGAATTTCGCTGCCTCTTCTGTGCCTTGCTGAAATTCGATACCTGCATAAATATCTTCCGTATTTTCTCTAAAAATGACCATATCGCAAGCCCCTGGATCCTTTACTGGAGAAGGTGTGCCATCGAACCAACGTACTGGGCGTACGCAGGAATACAAATCAAGTTCTTGTCTCAACGCAACGTTCAACGAGCGAATCCCTCCACCTACTGGAGTTGTCAACGGGCCTTTAATCCCTACCAAATACTCTTTAAATGCATCAAGAGTTGCTGTTGGCATCCACTCTCCTGTTGCATTAAATGCCTTTTCGCCAGCCAAAACCTCTTTCCAAACTAGGCTTTTTTCGCCATTGTAAGCTTTTGCAACTGCCTGATCTAATACAAGCTTAGCGGCAGGCCAAATGTCAACACCAGTTCCGTCACCTTCGATAAATGGAATGGTTGGATGATTGGGGACGTTCAGCACCCCCTGGGTCATGGTTATTTTTTGTTCGCTCATTTGTATAAATGGTTAATTAATTCGTTCTAAAAATTGCATTAGTAAGGTAAGAAAATTAAGAGATTAATAGTTCCTGAACAGCATTCAATATGGATTTTCAGTATTTCAACTCTCTTAAAAAAATAATCTCTAAATGGAATACGTTAATAACTTTCTTGGTCATTCGGGAAGTCGCAGTCCTTAACATCCTTAACATAACTGGCGACAGCTGACTTTATGGTGGAGCCTAAGTCTGCATATTGCCTCAAAAATCGAGGTTGAAACTCAGTTGTAATGCCAAGCATATCGTGCATTACCAACACCTGACCATCAACATGAGGACCCGCACCGATACCGATGATCGGAATCTTTACCTCTTTAGCTACTCTTTGAGCAAGCTCTGCAGGAATTTTCTCTAGTACAATCCCAAAGCATCCGCAAGCCTCTAACAACTTAGCATCTTCAATAAGCTTCTCGGCCTCCCCATCTTCTTTTGCCCTTACGGAGTAGGTTCCAAATTTATAAATTGACTGAGGAGTGAGTCCTAAATGCCCCATAACTGGGACTCCCGCACTTAACACGCGGATGATGGATTCTTTGATTTCAGACCCACCTTCCATTTTCACGCTGTGCGCGCCAGATTCCTTCATGACACGAATTACCGACCTGAGCGCCTCTGAGCTATTCCCTTGGTAAGAACCGAAAGGAATATCTACTACAACAAATGCCCTTTTCACCGCCCGCACAACAGAACTGGCATGGTAAATCATTTGGTCTAAAGTAATGGGCAAAGTAGTTTCGTGCCCTGCCATGACATTCGAAGCTGAATCTCCGACAAGGATAATATCTACCCCTGCGGCATCAATTAAGCTGGCCATAGAAAAGTCGTAAGCCGTGAGCATCGATATTTTTTCACCACGGTCTTTCATCGCTTGGAGCTGATGTGTGGTGATCTTTTTTATAACAGATTTATGAATTGACATGACTATAAAATTAAGGGGTAAATATAAGTATTTACCCCTCTTATTATGTGAAGTTATATGAAGTCTTAACGACAGTTATTTTTGATTGTACAAATGTACATCTCTTTGAGGGAAAGGGATAGAAATCCCTTGTTTGTCGAATTCCTTTTTTACGTTTTCGATCATGTCCCAGTTCACATTCCAATAATCTGGCGTATTGACCCAAGCACGAACTGTAATGTCTACACTACTGTCGCCTAAATTCCCTACCCTTACGAATGGTGCAGGGTCCTTTAAAAAACGATCATCGCTTTCAATGAATTTCATGATAATGGATTTCGCTTTATCGAAATCATCTCCATATCCGATACCAAATACCTTGTCCCATCTTCGTGTTGGCTCAATAGTAAAATTGGTAATATTCGCTCCTGCTACTTTTCCATTCGGCAAGAAGATCGTTCTGTTGTCGGGTGTTTTTAGTGTGGTAGTCATTATTGAAACACCATTGACAGAACCACCAGTGCCATCAATTTCGACATAATCACCTACGTTAAAAGGTTTGAGTGTTAATATCAAAATCCCTCCTGCAAAGTTTGATAAACTCCCTTGGAGTGCTAAGCCTATTGCCAAACCTGCCGCTCCAAAAACAGCTAAAAATCCAGAAGTTTCAATTCCAATTTGAGCAATTACGGCAAAAATTAAGGCTGCATAGAATGCCACTCTTACCACTCCAACGAGCGTTGGAATTATGAGTACATCCATCTCTCTCTTTAAAAGAGTCTTTTCCGTCAACTTAACAATACGCTTTATAATCCACGAACCGATAATGAGGGTGGCAATGGCCCCTAAAACATCTAGGCCGTAACCTAGCACATAGGCTTGCATTAGGTCCCATATTCCTTCTAAACTCTCTTGTAAATCAGATTTCATTGTTCCGATGTATTTTATTGAATATTAAATTTCAATACAAATAAGCACAACTATCTGAATCTGACAAATCTACTTGAATATGTTCTTGAATTGTTGTGGCTAACTCGAGGCCTTTATAGTCTACTGAGATGGGAAAACGTTTATGGCTTCGATTGACCAAGACGGCCGTCTGAATTTTTTTAGCCCCTAATTGTAAAAATGGATCTAACGCATAAATCATTGTGCGCCCTGAGTTGAGTACATCATCCACTATTACCACAGTAAATTGGTCAATTTTAGGAAAGCCGGCAAGGTCAATTTGAGGCTGCACAGGTGCGTCCTTGTCTACATCTAGTTTTATCACATGTAGTTTAATGTCACAAATGGCCTCTAATTCGGTCTTCAATGCATTAGAAATCCTTAGGCCATTCAGATCAACCCCTGCTAGAATAAGCTCTTTTTGATCATGATTTTGCTCATAAATCTCGTAAGCCATTCTTCGGATTTTTTGCTCGATTTGAGCTTTATCTAAAATCTGTTTTTTCTCTTTGAACATGAATTCGTTACCCTTCTGCCTTTGCAATTGGCATTACCTTGCTGTCCTTAAAAGTAGAAAGGATTACCATAGACTGCAAACTATCTACAACACTAATGTCGCTGACCTTCTCGAGCATTAATTTCTGGTAAGAAGAAATATCGGCAGCAATTACCTTCAAAACAAAATCACCAGTACCTGTAACGTGATGGCACTCAATGATCTCCTCAATATGACTTATGTCCTTAATAAAGACATCTATACTCTCTCTATTATGGCCTTTAAGGGTTACATAAACGAAAGTGCTCACCCCTAAACCTATCTTCTCGGTATCTAGTTTGGCATGGTAGCTCATTATGACACCTGATACCTCTAATTTTTTTACCCTCTCTAAGGTAGGCGCTGGGGAAAGGCCTATTTCCTTAGATAGTTGGGCATTAGTGATTTTAGCATTGGATTGAAGGATTTCCAAAATCTTTCTATCAATCTTATCTAGTTTAATACTTTGACTCATTTCTTCCAGATTGTCTTATAACTTGTGCAAAAATATCGCTTTTTAGCAAAAAAAAGAGGATGTTTCGATGAACGGTAAAAGTTACTTTTTGTTTTTTTTAATCTCTCTTTCTAATTCTCGAGCCCGCGCATTTGTAGTCTCTCTTCTTTTCGTCTCTCTTCTTATCTTTTCCAACATTGGCGAAGCTTCGTCATACCGCTGTTGACTAACGTAATACTCTGCCAGATGGAGAAGAGCATAAATATGATACCCTGAGTCTTCCAAATCTAAGGTAGTGGAAAGTTCGATGGTCTTCTTGTAATATCCTTCTGCGACCGTCCAATCTTTTCGGGTTCGATTAATGGCGCCTAAAAAGAAATTCGCATAGCGCGCGCTCATTTCTTCATACCCCAGCATACCAGCGTCATATCGCTTTAAAATCTCAATCGATTCCTTTTCCGTATCAGTAAATTGACCGGCCGAGTAAAGCATCCTGGTGTAGAATCGATGGAAATACGGATTATTAGGATATCTCTTGAACATGTCTCCCGATAACCTGAGCGCCTCGAAAGTCTCATTGGTTTCAAAAGCCTTGATTCGCATTAAAAAGAAAATGGCCTCAATTCGGGTATAAAAAGCATTTGAGGCTACCGTTTCCAATTGTTTTAAGCCCAATTCTTTATCTCC
>JBLIES010000126.1:0-10285 GCA_047633135.1 Roseivirga sp. | reverse complement strand
TAAAAGTCATCAATGAGCATTTGGCCGATCACGAGGTTCAAATTCTTTACACGCAAATCGATCGAGACGAAAATGGCACTCCTGCTTTTAAAGAGCATGACTTCTAAATAAACAACTACTTCGACCCTGCCAGTACAGCGAAGCTACCGGTTGCCATTCTAGCCCTTCAGCGAATCAAGGAATTGCAAGAAGAAGGGTCAAGTGTTACCAAAGAAAGCCCTTTTTAAATTTTCAATCCCGGAACCAATGGAGTGATTTTATCGGGTGATTCCACCCAAGAAAATGGAAAATCGACAGTCGCGCACATGATAAAGAAGATTTTCTTAGTTAGCGATAGCGAAGCCTATAATTACCTTTTTGAGTTATTGGGTAGGGATTATATCAATCAAGAACTTCAAAAAAGAAACATTCGTCCAGCCCATATCAATCATAAATTTCAATCAGGTGCCAAAAACACAATGGCATTGAGTTTTTTTTATGGAAGAAGGCGTTGAAATAATAGCCGCTAAAACTTCAGTGGTCGACAAACATTCTTTCGCACTGAAAAGAAGGATTAAAGGAGTTGGATATACCGATGATGCGGGAAATCGGTACAACGAACCTTCGACTTTTCTGAGAAAAATTACTTTGCGTTGGAAAGTCTCATCAAGATGATCTAGTCTATCATTTTTCCAGAAAGTCTTCCTGAAAATGAACGATTCAACTTAACAGTAGAGGATTACACATTTCTTAGGCATTGGATGTGCCGATTGCCGAAAGAAAGTGAGTACCCCAATTATAACGATATAGAACACTCTGACAGTTATGTCAAATTCTTGATGTTCGGTGATGATCAATCCCCAATTCCAGAGCACATTAGCGTTTATGGTAAAATCGGAATGGCCTATGGAACACCGACCGATGCCGCCTACTTTGTTGACGAGCAAAATAATATCGAATTTATGTTATCGGCCACAGTTCATATCAACGAGAACGGTATCTTCAACGATGGTATTTATGAATACTCAGAAAAAAGTCTTCCATTTTTAGAGAATTAGGAAGACAAGTCTATCCATTTGAATTAAAGCCGGCCAAACAAATATCTACAAGATGAAAAAAAATGCAATCCTCCTCATTCTGCTCTTTTTAATCACAAATACAACCCTTGCTCAACGAGGCAAAGTCTTCGATAACCTTTCTGTAAAGAGCGCCATTCTTAAAATGGATAGGGAATTTGCCATCTACCTTCCACCCGATTATGAAAGTTCGTCTAGAAGCTATCCCGTACTTTATTTATTGCATGGTGCTGGAGATGACCAAACGGGCTGGGTACAATTTGGTGAAGTACTTAGCATCACGGATAAAGCAATTGCGGACGGCAAGGCTACCCCGATGATTATTGTAATGCCTGATGCGAATACAGGTCAAAGAGGCTATTTCAATAGTCCAAATGGTGATTGGGGCTATGAAGATTTCTTCTTCGATGAGTTAATGCCATTTGTAGAAACAAACTACCGAATTAAAGGAGAGAAAAGATTCCGCGCCATTGCCGGACTTTCTATGGGAGGCGGTGGTTCATTTATGTATGCTATGCATCGACCAGATTTATTCTCTTCAGCTGCTCCGCTTAGCGCCTATATTGGCCCATTAACTTTAGAGCAATTCAAGCAACAAGCTGCCACTCAAATTAACGGACTTGATGAGGGGGTAATTGAAGAGTATTTCAACAGACATAATGCGCTTTCATTAGTAAACTCTGCTGAGTCAGAAAAATTCAAAAGTGTAAGATGGTTTATCGATTGCGGTGATGATGATTTCCTATTTGAAGGCAATAGCCTCTTGCACATCGCAATGCGAAAAAAGGAAATTCCTCATGAGTACAGAGTTAGACAAGGAGGGCATACTTGGACCTATTGGAGAGAATCCCTACCCGTGGTACTTCAGTTTGTATCCGATGCTTTTCATCAGTATTGATTATTCATCTACAGCTACAGCTTCCAGCTGATCAGCACACTCATTGAGCATTGTTGATTGAGTTTGTCCAGTTACGGGATGAACCTGATCCGCGGCTATTTCAACCAAAGGCATAAGCGTAAACCTTCGGTTGGCAATTTCTGGATGAGGGACTTTAAGTCGTGGTTCATCTACAACCAAGTCCTTGTAATAGAGAATATCAATATCGATTAAGCGTTGAGCCCACTTTTCATTTCTGATTCTCCCCATCGACTCTTCAATAATTTGAATAATAATCAAGATACGTTCTGGGTTCTTGCTTGTATCTACTTCAATAACTTGATTTAAGAAGCCAGGTTGGTCTTCAATCCCCCAAGCGGCTGTTTCATACACCTTCGATTCCTTTTTAATAACAAGCTGGTGGGCCGTTAAATGTTCCTTAGCTAATTGGAGATTTTTTTCACGGTCGCCAAGGTTTGTACCCAACAATAAGTAGATGCCATTCATAGGTGACAAATATACTATTTGGTTATTGGAGTTGATAGCGAACCTCTTTAATTTGCCCACTGATAAATTTGTTGAATGAGCGAGATCAGAAACGACTGGACCAAAGAAGAAATTATAGCGGTCTATAATAAGCCATTGCTTGAATTGGTATACGAGGCGGCAACTGTACATAGAAAATACCATAACGCTAGCGAGGTGCAAATCAGTACTTTGCTTTCCATCAAAACAGGTGGTTGTCCAGAAGACTGCGGTTATTGCCCCCAAGCAGCTCGTTATCATACTGGGATTGAAAAAAATGATTTGATGACAGTAAGCCAAGTAAAAGCGCAAGCTTTACGTGCCAGATCAACAGGATCCTCTAGGGTTTGCATGGGTGCTGCATGGCGAAATGTTGAAGACGGCCCAGAATTCGACCAAGTGTTGGAAATGGTTCGCACGATCAATACATTGGATATGGAGGTTTGTTGTACTCTCGGTATGCTCACTGAAAATCAAGCCCAACGCTTAGCGGAAGCAGGCCTTTATGCTTACAATCATAATTTAGATTCTTCAGAAGAATATTATAAAGAGATTATCTCTTCTCGTGGTTATAACGATCGTCTTCAAACGTTGAAAAACGTTCGTAAAACAAATGTAACCGTCTGTTCTGGAGGAATTATTGGCATGGGCGAATCCATTGCAGATAGAGCCGGAATGTTGATCGCTCTAGCTTCATTGAGCCCACAACCAGAATCTGTACCTATAAATGCTTTAGTCGCAGTTGAAGGCACACCGCTTGAAGAGCAAGCAGTAATCCCTATCTGGGATATGATAAGAATGGTAGCCACTACAAGAATTGTATTGCCATCAACCACTGTTCGTCTCTCTGCCGGAAGAACAGAAATGAGTCAAGAAGGCCAAGCTTTCTGTTTCTTAGCAGGTGCTGGGTCGATATTCGCTGGTGACAAACTGTTAACTACACCTAATCCCGATGTAAATCAGGACATGGACTTGTTCAAGACGCTCGGTTTAACGCCAATGAAACCTTACGCTAAAGGTGCAAAGCCTACTCCGGTGAATGCAGATGAAATGACTGCATCAGAAGCCGAGAAAATTAAATGGAGCCGACCCGGTCATCGGATCGAAAAAAATGTTGAGGCCACAAAAAAGGCAAACAAAAAAAGAAAGGAAGCTTTATAGCTTCCTTTCTTTTTTTCAAAAACTGAGTAACAAACACTCAAGTAGACTAATGAAGTCTTACTTAGAATAACTTAAAACCAATAGCTAGTACAATTTGGCTGCTTCTCTCATCTGTTTGAAAAGAGTTACCACCAGCGGTTATAGTCTGACCAAATTTCTCGCTTAACGCACCTTCGTATTTCAAATCGATAACGAATTTGAGAATATCAACGCCCAAACCTGCTTGAAAACCGACTGTAGAATTGCTATAATTTTCTTTAAGATCAACAACAACACCATTCACATCGCTTTCCGCTTTTGTTAAAAAACTAAATGCTGGGCCTGCGTTGATTCTTAACGGACCAATCTTAGCACCAATCATTACTGGAACGTCTAGTCTGTTGAAGTTTAAGTCAACATTAGTCGAACCAGAAGTAATTGTCGAATTAGTTTGGCTGAGTAGCGCCTCTGGCTGGATATAAAGTCCAATGATCGGAATCTTTATCCTTGCGAATAGACCGAATTGGTAACCAAATTCAGCGTCACCCTCTTGTACACTGGCCGCACCTTCACGAACATTGAGGTTTGATGACGTTAGGGCCACTCTTGGACCTAAAGTAAATTGAGCGGAAGCACTGTAAACTGTAAACAATAACATTCCTAAAATTAATAGTCTTTTCATTTTTTGAGATTTTGATTAAATATTAGATAATAAACTCAGCCACGCGGCTTCCAAGTTGTTTTCTTTTAAAAATTTTTGTGCTAAGGTATGCAAATGATAATCTAAAGACTCACTATCATTCTTAAAACGCGTGAATATTTCTTGTATCTCAGGTGAATCCCTGAATATTCTTACAGCATCCGCATCAGGAATTTGCTCAAAATTACCTAATCTACCTAAGTTGTTCCCTGTTAAAACAACACTATTTCGAATTTGCTCAGGGATTTGATCGTAACCAACTCCAATGTTTCTATTCGGCTTAGGCAATTCAAAAATTGCCTCTCCATTGGCACGGCAATACCAATCTCCTCCCATTCTGCTTACCAAATCAGCCTTAAATGGATCTGGTATTCCATTCTCATCTAGTATCTCATCCTTGATATGGATCATTAACACTTCGCAAATAACCAAGTTACCTGCGCCACCTTGATCACCTAAGGCTACCACTTCTTTCACAATACATTCATAGGCAGCGATAGCCTCGCCTACCCTCGGTGGCTTTACTTTCTCGGAATCCACCTGAGTAAGCCCCGCTTTGATGAACTCATTTACGCCTTTGTCATATTCTGTACTCGAAAGCGACATTTGCTCTACGATCGGAAAGCTGACAATATTAATAACAACCTCTTTTGTTTCAAGCGCATTTTCAAGGGTGTGCTTAGTAGTATTGTCCCTGACTCTTCTAGCAGGGGAAAATATTAGTATCGGAGGATTAGAGCTAAAAACATTGAAAAAACTGTAGGGGCTTAAGTTCACATTCCCCTCTTTATCCACGGTACTTGCAAAAGCTATTGGTCGCGGAGCAATTGTGCCAAGCATCAAACCATGCAGTTGGCCAGTTGGAGTTTCTTTAGGATCAATTCTCATGTAATCGTCTTTATTGTTATCGATGTATCAGCAATGGTTAATTTAATTAGCGGGTAGTACTTTCGCCCTTACTTCTCCGAAACCAACGCGAACCCCGTCCTTCAGTGCATAACCCGACATAATCACCGAGTCTCCGTCTTGAATAAACTTACGCTCGGTACCATCCTTCATTTTGATTGGCTTTTCACCTCTCCAAGTAATTTCTAACATAGAACCAAATTCTTCAGGTTTTGGGCCAGATATTGTCCCTGAACCATAAAGATCACCTACCTGAAGATTACAACCCGTGACGGTATGGTGTGCCACCTGCTGATTTGCATTCCAATACATATACTTAAAATTGGAGTTACTCACCACCATAGGCTCCACCTCTTCAGGTTTAATCTGCACCTGAAGATTGACATCATAGTGAGCATCACCAGAGGATTTCAAATAGGGTAGTACCTCTGGATTTTGAATTGGGCCAGCCACTTTGAAAGGCTCCAGCGCATCCATGGTTACTATCCAAGGTGAAATATGCGATGCGAAATTCTTGGCTAAAAATGGCCCTAACGGCACATACTCCCACTTCTGTATGTCCCTGGCAGACCAATCATTCAACAAAACAAACCCGAAAATATGATCGGGCGCCTCTTTTGTTGATACGGAGGTACCGAGTGGGTTTTCTTTACAAGTAATAAAGGCCATTTCAAGCTCAAAGTCTAGCAAACGACAAGGCCCGAAAGAAGGCATTTCAGCATCATCGGCCTTAGTTTGACCTTTGGGTCTATGGAAATCTGTCCCTGATACCACAATACTCGAAGCCCTACCGTGATAAGCCACTGGCAAGTGCTTCCAATTCGGCATTAGTGCATTTTTAGGGTCACGAAACATTGTACCCACATTCCTAGCATGATCTTCAGAAGAATAGAAATCAGTATAATTTGGTACGCGAATTGGCATAAGCATTTCGCATTCCTCTATAGGAATCATCGCCAACTCCCTCACCGCAAAATTAGCACTCAATTCCTCGTTATCAGTGCTCAATAATTCAGAAATTCGATTCCTCACCTCTCTAGTTTTCAGCTTGCCTAAAGCAATAAAATCATTTAAATAAGTTTGATTGAAAACGCCTGCGGGTAGTTGCAACCCATCGAAATAGCCATTCTCATATAAATAAGTGAGGTCGAGTACTAAATCCCCAATTCTCACTCCTGCTCCAGGCGCCAGGTAATCTGTTTTAAAAATTCCGAATGGAAGGTTTTGTATTGAGAAGTCAGATTTTTCTGGGGTTGCTACCCAAGAAGTCAACTTTGGATTATTCGCTGTAATTTTCATATAAGCTTAATTTCAAATCAAAGTTAAGGATCAAAACGAACATAAAGCAACGAATCAGTCATAGTCGCTTCATTCTTCTGACTTCAAACTTCCGTCTTCCGACTATTCCACCTATTTTTGCGCCTCATTTCAGATTTAATAGAATGTCGCTGTCAACGAAGTATAACCCTAGTGAGGTAGAAGATAAATGGTATGCACATTGGATGGCCAAAGGCTATTTCCATGCAAAGGTCAACCCTAAAAAGGAACCTTACTCTATCGTCATTCCTCCGCCAAACGTTACTGGCGTGCTTCACATGGGGCATATGCTGAATAACACTATTCAGGATATTTTAATCAGAAAAGCCAGAATGGAAGGCAAGGAGGCTTGTTGGGTACCTGGCACTGACCACGCTTCCATTGCCACAGAGGCAAAAGTAGTAAAGATGCTTCGCGAAAAAGGCATCAGAAAAGCTGACCTCACTCGAGAAGAATTCCTGAGCCATGCTTGGGAATGGAAAGAAAAATACGGGGGTATCATCCTCGAACAATTAAAAAAACTCGGTGCCTCATGTGATTGGGAAAGGACAGCCTTTACCATGGACGATGGTTATCATAAAGCGGTGGTTCGTGTATTTGTAGACCTCTACAACAAAGGCTATATCTACCGCGATTTGCGCATGGTCAACTGGGATGTAGAAGCCCAAACTACTGTTTCGAATGAAGAGGTAATTTATGCTGACCAGGATGAAGTTTCTAAACTGTATAAATTCCAGTACAGTATTAAAGATTCTGATGAGAAGGTGATTATCGCCACACAACGTCCTGAAACGATTTTGGGTGATGCGGCCATTGCTGTAAACCCAAAAGATGAACGTTACCAACACTTGATTGGAAAAACCGCTTTGGTTCCTTTTATTAATCGCGAAATCCCAATCATTGCTGATGATTATGTAGAAATTGAATTCGGTACAGGTTGCCTTAAAGTTACCCCTGCTCACGATCCTAATGACTACGAGATCGGTTTAAGGCATAAGCTTGAAGTAATTGACACCATAGGCTTCGATGGTACATTAAACGAAAAGTGTGGCGTACCAAAATACGTTGGCATGGAGCGTTTCAAGGCCAGAAAGGTAATGGTGAAGGATTTGGAAGAGGCGGGCTACTACATTGGCTTCGAAGAGTTCACCACTAGAATAGGCCGTTCCGAACGAACCAATACGGTAATAGAGCCAAAACTCTCTTTGCAGTGGTTCATCAAAATGAAAGAAATTTCCAAAACTGCCCATAAAGTAGTGATGGACGATGAAATAGAACTACTTCCTGCCAAATTCAAAAATACCTACAACCATTGGATGGAAGGTGTACGCGATTGGTGCATCTCTCGCCAACTATGGTGGGGACAGCAGATTCCTGTTTATTTCTATGGTGAAGATGAAAACGATTTTGTTGTCGGTGAAACTGCTGAAGAAGCGCTTGACTTAGCGAAAACTAAATCTGGAAACGCTCTGCTGACAGCCGAAGATTTAAAACAAGACCCTGATGTATTGGATACTTGGGCCTCATCGTGGCTATTTCCCATGGCAGTTTTCAATGGCTTTGACGACTCTTGCTTCGATAGAAAAACAGGAAAAATCATCAAAGGGAAGAATGCAGAGTTAGACTACTTCTACCCTACTTCTACTTTAGTAACGGCTCCAGAAATTCTATTCTTTTGGGTGGCTAGAATGGTCATTGCAGGCTATGAATACACTGATCAAAAGCCCTTCAAACATGTTTATTTAACGGGAATTGTACGGGATAAGCAGCGCAGAAAAATGTCGAAGTCGTTGGGAAATTCTCCCGATCCTTTAGATTTGATTAAAGAATTAGGCGCTGATGCGGTACGTACAGGCATGCTTTTCTCGTCTCCAGCTGGTAACGACCTACTTTATGACGAAAAGCTAGTAGAACAAGGAAGAAATTTCGCCAATAAAATCTGGAATGCCTTCCGTTTGGTAAAAGGCTGGGAAATTGACGATACCAATACAGGGGTAGACAATCAGACGGCTATCAGGTGGTTTGATTCTCGCTTTAATGTGGCATTAGCAGAAATCGAAGACCACTTCAACAAGTTCAGAATGTCTGATGCCCTCATGTCGACTTATAAGTTGATTTGGAACGACTTCTGCGCTTGGTATTTGGAAATGATCAAGCCAGCTTTTGGCGAACCTATTGATTTGGCGACTTACGAAGTGACGCTCAATTTCTTTGAAAAGATCATGAAAGTACTTCACCCGTTTATGCCATTCATTACCGAAGAGATTTGGAGTGAGCTCAGAGACCGATCAGAAGGTCAGGATATTATTGTATCAACTTGGCCTGTCATTGGAGAGGCAGATGATGAATTGAACAAACAGTCAGAAATTGTTTTCGAATTGGTTTCTAACCTCAGAAATCTGCGTTCATCCAAAGGTATCTCTCCGAAAAAAGCACTGGATTTATCGGTCAAAACAGAGAATAATGATCCCTATACATCATTCGAGAGTATTATTAAAAAGTTGGCCAATATTGACCAACTCTTTTACACCAATGAAAAGATCAATGGTACGATTGGCTTTGTGATTAAGTCTGATGAATTCTTCATCCCGATGGAAGAAGGCGCGATTGATGTGGAAGCTGAAAAAGCTGAAATCATTAAAGAATTAGCGTACACCAAAGGCTTCTTGAATTCAGTTCTGAAAAAGCTCAGCAATGAACGTTTTGTTGCTGGAGCACCAGAAGAAGTAGTGGCCATGGAAAAAGCCAAACAAGCCGATGCCGAAGGTAAAATCAAGGTGTTAGAAGAGAAACTAGCTGGAATGAATTGAGTATTACGATAGTTAAAAACAAGAATTAAAGCAGCTTCAAAAGGGCTGCTTTTTTTTGTACTTTAAAGCTGCAATAATTTACTAGTTTTAATTTCAACATTTATCAACCAAATGGCAAAGGTAAAAAGAAAGTAGAGACAGCTAATTTTAGGGTCTATTTTGGGATTTATACTTTCAACTATTGCCAGTATAATAACAATCCAGTGGCAACATAAATTAAGTTTGAAGGAGCAAAAAACTCAACTTTATCTAGATGAGAAAAAAGACTTCATCAATGCTTGTGAAGTATATTTAACAGAATTCAGGAATTGGTATAAACTCATGAATTTCTATACACTGGGATCGAGAAACAACTCTTACATTTCTGAATACGATTCCCTAACTGCAGGATCAGAATATATCAAATGGAAAAAAAAGTTTGACATCGCTTACGGAAGAATTTTTTTATTAAGCGATAACGACTTCAGGCAATTAACTATGGAAGTATCTACTGTTCTACCTACTTCTTTGAGTAAAGCCATTTTGGATAAATCACTTAGCGACAGCACTAAACAGATTGAGTTTGCAAAAGCTCAAGTCTATTTTTTCTCTAAATGGCTCACAAGAGCAAACCAAGAAATCATGAGATTTAATGCTGGCGAAAGATTGGAACTCACGATGATAGAAAACATAAACTCTATAAGGCTTAGACAAGAAGAGAAATACATAAATGATAGCTTGGATTTACAGATGTATAAAAATTTCTTGCCCGTATTCGAGTATGGTAAGAAAAGAGGCTTCTATCCAGACAGTGCTAATTTAACGCTTGAAGATTTTAAGAGACTTTTCATTCAATAGAAAAGTTTCTTGTATTCCGGAAATTTAGGAATCTATTTATTCAAAAAAGCCTCCTCCTATCAATCGAATTCCAACAATTGACTATCTTTAATTATGGCTTCAATAGAACACTTAAGAA
>JBLIES010000125.1:0-10397 GCA_047633135.1 Roseivirga sp. | reverse complement strand
ATCCCTGCAAGTCATCTCGCAGAGACCTTTTCACGATAGAAAGATTACCAATTGTGATTCCGAAGGCACTTAGTTTACTGAAAAAGATTCCTACGGAATGACTTAAAAATGGGAGATAGTTAAATCGAGATACTAAGCTTTATCGATCCCTATAGAATTACTAAATCAACTTCGCTTGCGCCTTAATCCAACGGTCGGGTAAATCGCCATGGGTGGCGTTCGTGTAGTCTTTATAGCTGCAAGGGAGATAAGCTTTTTGAGCATGCTTTTCTCCGAAGGTCACAAGCATCCACCATTTATCGGTGGCCTTGCTTTTATAAAAAATCATAGTGTCGTCATTGCCTACCTGCGAAACTATGTACTTGATGTACTCTCCAGTTTCGAATTTACCACTGTCTTTTCGGTTATAAAAACCTTCGATAAAGTACCAAATCATTGTAGCAATAACAGAGGCTGTTTTGCCATGTTGGTCATCTAATGCTGGGCTATATTCGGAGATGCTCATTGAACTTAATTTGTCATTCATTCCGGCATACCAACAAATTTGGCAAGCTTCTTCACCAGAAAGCCCAAAAGGTTGCGCCTTAATATTACCCGGAGCATCAGCACTACGAATAGCGGTAATATCAAACGTCATTAAGTTCGCCATTCTAATGAGCGGCTCTACTTCCAAGAAGTGTTCACGTACCTCTCCTAAGCGGAGGGCTTCAAAATAAAGTTTATCCAGCACTGCCAAATGATCTTGTGCCACCAAAAAGCTTTGGTGCCCAAGGTGATTGTATGAAAAAAGGTAGTTAGGGGAGTAAGTGAGTACTTTATCTAAAAACGTACTGTTTTCATTTCCCGAAGATTCTAAATCTAAGAATGCATCAACATTCAGCAAAGTGACCAATTCTGGCAATGCTTCATAAGCTTGGTATTGACCAAAACTGAGGTCTTGTGTCCCTCCAATAAAGATAGGAACGATTTTGAGCTCAATTAAGTACTCGCAGATTTCTCTCACTCTGGCGATAGTATCTTCTCTACTTTCTCCACTTTTAAGATTGCCTAAATCCCCAATTCTATATCGGCCATTTCCTTTTTTGAGTCGATAGAATTTTTCTCTGATTTTTTGAACCCCTTCGATCTCATTTTCACTCTGATCGGCACCTCGATGATCAGTCAAACCGATAAAGGCCAAATCACAGTTTTTGATTTTGAAGTTTTCACTACCTAAAAATTGAATATGGCCACCAACAGAATTGGAAGCTAATTTTTCGGGTATTTCAATAGGGCTAAAAAACAGTTGGAGGTTCATTTGATCAGTTGAATTGGATGACAAAGTTAGCCATTTACACTAGATGCTAAAGAGTCAATTTGCTCATATATGCTGCATCTTCCTTCACGCTTTCGATAGGAGTACTTCCATCATAGCGCTCTTGCTCTACTATATAATATTCTAAGCCATTTGCCTTAGCGACATCTACTATGGGCTGAAAATCAATGCTGCCGGTGCCTAGAGTACAAGTGGCTTCTGCCTCTGTTGCATTTTTCATCCTGTCTTTCATATGGCAAAGCTTAAAGCGATTAGGGTATTTTTCAAACCAAGCTTTTGGGTCTTGCCCACCTGTAACTACCCAGTAAATATCCATTTCGAAATCTACTAAGTCGGTATCTGTACCTGCCATCATTATATCTTGTGGCATTATACCTTCCATGGTTTCGAAACTATAGGCGTGATTATGATAGGCAAAACGAATTCCGTTGCTCTTACAGATCTCGCCTTTCACATTAAAATCTTCTGCAACTCTTTTATAATCATCGAGCGACTTCTGACTTCTCCAAGGACAGATCAAGTATTTCATGCCTATTTCTGCAGCTTCTGCTGCTTTGCTTTCAAAGTCATTGTCAATATCACAATGGCTAGAGATCATGTCTAGGCCTAATCCGTCAATATATTTTTTGAACTCTGTGTTTTTCATTCCCCAAAACATACCTTGAGCACCTTCATAACTTTCGATTTGCTTATAGCCAAAAGAAGCAACTTGTTGAAGTATACCTTGTGGGTCAGCAGGAATGACGTCTCTAAGTGAATATAATTGAAGGCCGAAGTCATTAGAACTAACTATTTCTGAAGAACTACCAGCACTGCTGCATGCATAAGGGGCGATAACTAAGCCAGCGGCAAACCCACCGGCTGTTTTTAAAAAGTGTCTTCTTTTATAATTCATGGTTGAATGGTTTGGTAGGGGGTAAAGTCGGATGAATTTATGAAGAATATAGCGTTTAATAAAGTTTGAAAAGTTTAGGCATAAAAAAAGCTCCGAATAGACGGAGCTTTAAATTTTCTGCTTCAGAGGATATTAGCCACCAAAATCATCGAATGCTACATTTTCAGGAGGAACTCCCCAGTCATCGCACATCTTGAGAACTGCTGCGTTCATCATCGGAGGACCACAAAAATAGAATTCTATATCTTCTGGAGAATCATGCTTAATCAGGTACTGATCGATTACCGCTTGGTGAACGAAACCTAAGAAACCATCTCCATTCTTATCATTTATGTCAGTTTTGGTTGTCCAATTGTCGTCTGGCATAGGCTCTGATAGGACAAGGTGGAACTGGAAATTAGGGAACTCTTTTTCTATCTTTTGGAAATCGTCAAGGTAGAAAAGTTCAGTTTTTGATCGTCCACCATACCAGTAGGAAACCTTTCTACCCGTTTTTAAAGTATGGAAAAGATGAAACAAATGAGACCTCATTGGTGCCATCCCTGCTCCACCACCGATATATAACATTTCTGACTCTGTCGGCTTGATGAAAAATTCACCATAAGGACCTGAAATCGTTACTTTATCACCTGGGTTTCTTGTAAAGACATAAGAAGAACATATACCTGGATTTACATCCATCCATTTGTTATTGGCCCTATCCCAAGGTGGGGTGGCGATACGAATGTTCAATATGATAATGTTACCTTCTGCAGGGTGGTTAGCCATTGAATAGGCACGGAAGATTTCTTCTTCGTTTACCATTTTCAAATCCCACAACTGGAATTTATCCCAATCCCCTTTGAATTTACTTGGTCCCGCAGGATCGCTTGGATGTGGATCTATATTGATTGTTTTGAAATCACAAACAACAGGAGGCACATCTACTTGAATATAACCACCAGCTTCGAACTCTAAGTGTTCACCTTCTGGCAATCGCACCACAAACTCTTTTATGAACGAGGCTACGTTATAGTTCGAAACCACTTCACATTCCCATTTTTTGATACCAAAAATCTCTTCTGGAATCTCAATGCGCATGTCATTTTTCACTTTTACTTGGCAAGTAAGGCGTACACCTTCCTTTTGTTCCGCCCTGCTTAAGTGACCTACTTCTGTTGGAAGTACATCTCCTCCGCCTTCTACAACGGTACACTTACACATGGCACAAGTACCACCACCACCACAAGCTGAAGGCAAAAATACCTTTTGGCCAGAAAGTGTCGATAATAAAGTCGAACCAGCGGAAGTTATAATTGGATTTTTTTCATCACCGTTAACGATGATTCTTACATCTCCTGACTGTACTAATTTCGATTGTGCAAAAAGCAAAATCAATACTAGCAATAGAATGACAGCCGAGAATGCGACTATTGAAGTGATAATTACTGAAGACATTGAATAATCTCTTTTAAATCAACAATTTGGAAGACTGCAACTCAGCCTTACGTTAGAATGACAAATATATTGACAAATCATTAAAATTGAGAATGATTTGGTAAAAAAACAATGGCTTTGATTGCCATGCTCTAAACACTAATCTTCTCTCTTAGCTTTTGCCCCTTTTGTAACTCTAAAATCTCGGTTTCCAGTGTTTTAATATCTAATTCATCAGAACAACTGTCTGATGGTTCGAACTGGATAACACTGATTTTAGAATTATAAACCCATTTCGAGCGAAGTAGTTTTGAAAGTTTGATCTTTCCTATCACATAACTTCGATCAAAACAGAAATACTTATCTGAAACTTGTTCGAATTCGTTCAAATCAATGTCTTCTGGTTTTTCGAAACTGGCATAAACCGTCACTTCATTGTCATTGCTAAAATGAACGCGACCTTGATTGTAATGTTTTTTGTATTCGTACTTGTAGTCGTAGCTTAAAGCAGAAATGTCAGAGAGGACTGCTGCGCCCGTGGGTAAACTTCCAGCCCCTTTACCAATGAAAAGTTGTTCATCACAGAATTCCCCGTTTACGGTGACCGCATTATATTCATTGTTGATATTCCTGAGGTTATGGTTTTCTTTGATGAACTGGGGAAGTACACACGCGAAAACTTCATTGTTTTTGCGAATGGCCTGAGCAATGAGCTTGATGGTATAGCCATGGTTGTGAGCAAATTCTAAATCACTTGATTTTAGGTGGTCTATACCTAAGTTCGTGATTTTATTTGGTGCCACATTAATCCCAAATGCATGGGTTAATAGAATGCTTATTTTGAACTTTGAGTCGAAGCCTTTGACATCTAATGTGGGGTCACTTTCTGCAAAGCCCTTTACTTTGGCTTCTTCAAGCGCTTGATCATAATTCATTTTTTCTTGAAAGATCTTCGTCAGAATGTAGTTGGTAGAGCCGTTGAAAATCCCTTGGATCGAATTGATTGGCTCATGCCCAAAATACTCCTCCAAGGTGCGGATGATAGGAATACTGCCGCAAACAGCTCCTTCATATAGAATAGCCTTCCCCGTTGTTTTTTGTAAGTCAATGAGGTATTCTAGGTTTTCAGCGACCATTTTTTTGTTCGCAGTGACTACGGATTTGCCATTTTTTAAGGCCGTGGTGACTATCTCTAGAGCTGCTTCTGCATTATCAATCAGTTCAACAATTACATCGATTGACTTATCTTCGAGCAATTCATCTTTACTGTATGTAAATATGTGATTGGGCAAAGACCGCTCCTTATTGCAATCTTTGACGCAAATTTTGATGATTTCACCTTCGAAGTTCTTTGAATTATTGATGGTGTGGTAAAGGCCTTGCCCCACGCAACCGAAGCCAAAAAGGCCGATTTTAATTGCTCTCATTTCTTAAGAATGGTCTTAGTATTTCAGTAATTTTTTTTGTTTCAATTAAAAATCCATCATGTCCAAAATCTGATGGCATACTTTGGAATTCAGCTTTTGGGATGTGAGCAGCCATTAATTGTTGTTCGTTAGTGGGGAAGAGAATGTCATTTTCGATGCCTATGACCAATGTTCTCGCTTTAATCTCTCCTAAGGCTTTTTCAAGACTTTCTCTTCCTCTGGCAAGGTTGTGGCTGTCCATGGTTTTACCTAAAACGTGATAGCTGTGAGCATCAAACCTTCGACTGAGTTTGAGCCCTTGGTAGCGTTGGTAGCTTTCTGCTTTGTAATTGTCTAAGGCTTCATCGTTGTCTTTTTGTGCTTGATTGAAACTTTCAGGAGTTCTGTAACTCAATAAGGCCATTGCCCTAGCGGCTTCCATTCCTTTTTTACCACCGTTGACTGAGCCAGAGTAAAATGTGGGGTCAGCTTCAATAGCCATGCGCTGTGCTGCTCTAATGGCTTTTCCCCAAGGACTACTCTGTGCAGAAGTGGCGATAACAAAAATCTGCTCGAAAATGTCTTTTTGAACAGCCCATTCTAAGATTTGTTGGCCTCCAGTTGAACCTCCAATCCCTAGGCTAATGCGCTCAATGCCTAAATGCTGTTTGAGTAGTTCATGGGCATTTGCTTGATCTCGAATGGTAATGTTTGGAAAATTAGAAAGGTAGCGTTGTCCTGTATTGAGGTCAAAATCTCTGGGCCCTGTACTTCCATAACAAGAGCCCAAAATATTGGCACAGACAATGAAATGTTCCTGTGGGTTGATCAGGCCTTTATTGCCTATCAGGCCAGCCCACCATTGTGTCGGATCAGCATTGGCGGTTAAGGCATGGCAGACCCAAACTACATTGTCTTTCTGTGCGTTGAGCTTTCCAAAAGTTTGATAGGCGATTCGAACTTCGGCTAAACTACCGCCTGCTTCCAGAGGGAATTCTGCTTTTAAATAGAAGTAATGAAGACTTTGATGTGCCTTTTCTGATGTACGATCAAGATAGATAGATGAAATCATGGATATGACTTTAAATGATGCGCATAAACTTTGAACTGAAGAGATTCAGGCCTAAGCTTAAAGCGCAATTAGAATTTGAGAATAGGAAATTAGCCCTGAGTTTTCAGGTTTAAGGGGTATTGAGCACTTGCCCAATTGGGAAATAGAGATTAACATAGCTTTTCAATTTATATTCACCCGAATGTCAATAGACATCCTTTGGGTTCTGGAATTAGCACCTTTCCTCTTCGGATGGTTGCTAGCGTTTCATAGAGCCAGTCTCTCAACGCTTCTTTATAAATCGAACCTGAACTGAAATCAGTTGAGCCTTCGACTTGTGGAAACAAACGTAATGGGCTTAAATTGATTTTCAAATAAAAGACAGAAAAAAAATAGTTTTACTGTGTTGAGCCTTTGCCAACAAAATGTTCTCAACCAATTAATCCATCATTTTAGCTCAGGCTGATTGATGGGGCATTGGAGCTTATTGAGTTGGCAAACTGAATTCGTGGAGTTGATAACTCAAGCCATCGAAGGCTAATATTTTATCATTAAATACTTCGAATGACATGTACCATGCATGATCGCCTTCATTGTTGAGGTTAATTATTCTTGTCAGTTTGATTTCAGAGTCGCTTATTGTGAAATTGAAAATTTGCTTTGAAGTAACTTTGTTTTTGGCTGAATCATATCCTATTACAAGCAGGTAAAGTTCTTTACCAGATAGTTTGGCATTGGAAATAAAACTAGCTGTACCAGTCATTTTTGATAAGGATTTTTCTATTTCTTCTTTTTTAATTTTGTGTTGAATGTATTCCTCGAAGTACTCAGGGCAGTAAATTTCTTCGGTCTTATTTCCCTGTAAGTCAAACCGTTCTATTACGGGTTCATTTTCACTGACAGCAATTATTTCATTTTTGAATGGAAACAAATGAAAAACTCTAGGGCTATTTTGATTGATTTTAGTGAGTCTTCTGTCTTGAGAACCAAAATAGTGAATGGAATCATTATTCGTCAGGTTGTAAGCAAATATTGGTAATTCAGGTTTAGTGTACCTGCTGCCAAATAACTGGTTATTTTTGATAAAGAAGCCTGAGTTATCTGGGATATCTCTTCCAAATTGGTGGCTTATTGTTCCATCCAAATTATAGACCTTGATTTTCTGATGACCATTATCCTATATAAGTAATTGGTTATTGTGAACCTGAGAGGCTTCAGGATAGCTTAGCTCCGCTGGGCCATCCCCTTTACGGCTAATAATCTGCTTTAATCTAGCACTCTAGCATTTTTGATTTCAGTCAAGTAAAGCCTGCCTTTGGCATAGTGAATATCCACTATTTGATCAATGAAGGTTGAATCGTTCAACTCACTTACCATCTTTTGAATCTCAATTGATATTTGCGGAATAGTGGTTCTGAGTCATTATTCTCGCAGCTAAACACCAACAACGATAAGAATAGGAGTGATAATTTGTTCATAATCAGGAGGTAAGGTGCAGTTTACTGTCTTTCTTCTCAAATGGTTTTGCACGAGTGCTGAGATAGCGCGGTTTTTAGAACCATAAGGAGTTAGAAAGATGTAAGATCTTGTCTTTAGCTAAACTCTATTGACCAGCGGGTCTGTCTCAAAAATGTTTCGTGGCCTTCTTTCTTCCAATCCAGTATATTGCAACCTATGTTATTAATTGCTCACGAAGTTTTTTATGCGGTAGCAAGTCACCTTAGCTTTTCAAAAGCAGCTGAAGTGCTTTGTATTTCTCAACCAGCGGTAAGTAAACAGATTAAAAAGCTTGAAGCAGAAATGGAAGTTCCTCTGTTTCAACGCAAGGGTAATGCAGTTTTTCTGACTCCTCAAGGAGAAAAAATGCTGTTTTACCTGCGAGAGGCCAAACATATTCAGAAACGAATGGAGTCGGATATGGACATTGTCAAGAGCCAGTTGACAGCCAAGGGGGAATTGAGAATAGGAGCGAGTACAACACTTTCGTTGTATGTATTACCCAAGGTGCTGTCCTCCTTCAGGAAAAAATGGCCATTGGTTAAAATCACTCTCATCAACAGGAATACAGAGAATATCCTAAAAGCATTGACCAATGAAGAAATTGATTTGGCCGTAGTAGAAGACAAACTCGAGGCTAGTGGCCTGCACTATGACTTTTTTATGGAAGACAAGATCATTCCCATTTGCTCGACTCACAGCCCTTATGCAGGTCGGGAGATTTCAATAAAAGAGTTGAATGAAATTCCATTAGCCCTGCGCGAAGTAGGTTCAGGAACGCTTTCGGCCTTGGCTAGAAAAATGGCGCAATCCAATATTAAAATGAGTGACCTCGATATTAAAGTACGTTTGGGTGGAACAGAGGTACTTAAGAATTTTTTGGTAGAAGATATTGCTGTTGGATTTCTATCACCGTTGGCTGTGAAACGAGAAATTAGTTTGGGTTTACTGACGCAAGTAAATATTGCTGACTTGGCCATAGAACGAAGTTTTAATTTTGTTACGAGAACTGGTGAAACCATGACTGATGTGATCAAGGCGTTTATCAAAGAAGCTAAATCTCATCATAACCATTAGTTATAGAGGGTTACTTTTATTCATTTGATTGGTTATGATTAGTAGTGCACTTTTGCAGTATGAATCCAACCGAAAGTCAAACTTCGCTAGCCACTCATTTGGAATGCTCAAAGTGCGGTAAATTGTATAATTTTCATGAAAGGCAGAGCTTTGCCACCTGCTGTAATAAACCGTTAGTAGTACAATATCGAACTGAAAAAGGGCTCAACATTTCTGATGTTAAGAGCAGGATTTCAACCATGTGGCGTTATCGAGAAATGCTGCCTATTTTGGATGAAGCCAACATTGTCACGCTCGGTGAAGGGATGACTCCAATATTGCCAGCCAAGCGGTTGGCCGCTCAATTGGGACTTAATGAGCTTCAAATGAAAGATGAATCCCTCAATCCGACAGGCTCATTTAAAGCAAGAGGCTTAAGTATGGCCATTTCTAAAGCCAAAGAGTTGGGCGTAGAACATTGCGTGGTACCCACTGCAGGAAATGCAGGAGGGGCAATGGCTGCCTATTGTGCATCTGCAGGTATAAAAGCGACCGTGATTATGCCTAGCCATACTCCCAAAGTTTTTCAACAAGAATGCTACTATTACGGAGCCGAGTTGATTTTGGTTAAAGGCTTGATTAATCAGTGTGGAGCTTTGGCAGCAAAAATTGAAAAGGAGCAAGGTGCCTACAATATTGCTACATTAAAGGAACCTTATCGCCTAGAAGGAAAGAAAACTATGGGCTACGAAATTGCTGAACAAATGAATTGGCAACTGCCAGATGTAATTCTATATCCAACGGGTGGTGGTACGGGACTGCTCGGTATTTGGAAGGCTTTTCATGAGATGATTGACCTTGGTTGGTTAAAGCCCGATGTTAAGTTGCCTCGCATGATCGTAGTACAGGCCGCTAATTGCTCACCTGTTGTTGATTCACTGAATGGGGTAACTAAAGATATTGCTGAATATAGGGAGTCTTTGGCCAATGGGTTGGCTGTACCAGTGGCTTTTGGTCAGGATATGATCCATCGTGTGGTGAAGGAATCTGGTGGTACTTCGGTGACTGTTTCAGAACAAGAAATGATTGATGGCGTAGAGGAAATGTCGAAACATGAAGGAATGTTAGTGGCGCCTGAGGGTGGCGCATTATGGAAAGCAATTCCTAAACTGATCGCGTCAAAAGAAATTTTACACTCCGATAAAATATTAATGATCAATACAGGAAGCGGTTATAAATACTTAGAGAATTTAAGCTAAGCGTTCTCAATAAATCTACATCCATGTTCATTTTTAAAAGGACCTTATTTTTAGGCCTAGCTGTGCTCTGTCTTTTACCTGCTATCAATGCTCCAATGGCCTTGGTAATGGGGTTGGTTTTCGGAAGTGCCGTTAGAAATATTGGTTGGCCCAAAGTACCCCAAATTACAAAATGGTTACTTCAAACTGCCGTTGTGGCTTTGGGCTTTTGCATTACGGTGGATAAGGCCCTATCCGCTGGCTCGGAAGGGTTTGTGCTCACAGCACTGTCAGTTTTTGCCGTGTTGGGCTTAGGGGTTTTCCTCACAAAACGATTTGGTTTAGATAAGAAAATATCTTTTTTAATCTCTTCTGGAACGGCCATTTGTGGAGGAACGGCCATTGCTTCAATGGCGCCCGTAATCAATGCGAGTGCCAGAGAAATTTCATCGGCTTTGGCGGTGGTTTTTTTACTTAATGCCCTTGCAGTTTTTATTTTCCCTAGTCTCGGAGCTTACCTCAA
>JBLIES010000124.1:0-10431 GCA_047633135.1 Roseivirga sp. | reverse complement strand
TTTCCGTTTTTAGGTCATCAGTGATAATTCAAGAATTGGAATAAATCAAACAGTGGCTTGAGTAGTTTTTCTAGATATTTATAATGGAGGCTAGTATCTAAATTTTAGATTTCTGTTCTCAAGCTGAGACAGCAATTTGATTTCTTCAGTGATTAAATTACTATCGGATTCAACGATTTTCCATTTCTTAAATAGGTCATTAAAAATCCAATACCAGCGTTGCTCTAGCTGCGTAACATCAGGAAAAAACCCGCTTTTTTTAACAAGACTAAAGTTGTTAAAAAGCATAAACAAAATAAACCTAGACCGGGTGTTTGGTCTGGTTCTATGGTGATTGATTTGGTAATCAAAGCTGGCAAAGAAGGTCATCGCCAGTGAAAATAAATCACTCAATTTGTCAAAAAGAGGTTGTACTACTTCTGATTGTTCGTGCCAAAGTATTTCAGTATTGGCTTCCCAAATCATGTCTTTCAATGCTTCGGTATACCCTTCCACCTTTAACAGCCTACGCGCAATGTTTAATTTCTCAAAAGCATCGAGTATGATTTTATGCTTACTTTTCTCTATCAGAAGAGATTTAAATGAATTATAATCCATTTGACAAAAACTGAGGTGTAACCAGCCTATCTCTAGAAAGATGCTATTGTTGATGATTCGAATTACCTGAAAGTCATCTTCTAAACTGCGGTTGACTTTAATACAAGTAGCAGAAAAGGATTTAATACCTGATTTCTCCCAATTCCACATTTCCATTTTTTCTCCTATATGGAAAGAGGCGAAAGCCGCCATGCCTGCCCATTTGTAGAGCTGTGGTTCGTTCTGATACAGCTGTGCGTAATAGGTCGTGATGGTGCGATTTCGTTTTATTACTTGTTCCTCTGGGGGGAGATTAAAGTTGTATTTCAAGTGCATAGTCATCCTGCGATAAAAGTGATTTTTCTTTAGTACGCGAGTATCGGGCTTGGCTCAACACTTAGGTAGAAGCGTATATTTTATACAGCATTACTTTTTGATCGTTATGGTCTCAAGGTGCACAGGGATAATAACTTTTGAATTAGGTGATACCGCCTTTACCTCTTCTATAAATGGCTTTATTTTATCATTGATGGCCTTTTCTTGCGAGAAACCATAAGGCACTCTGAAATTATCCCAATGCGATGGAATCACCGTTTTTGGATAGCCAGTCAACTGCATCATTCGCGCTGTATACTTGTAAATTTCCAGTCGAGAAAAATTGACGCCAGGCAGCATAATGTCTGGTCTCAAACCAGCTAGTTCTCTTTCCATATAGTTCATAGAGCCCATGGTGAGTACTTTATGATTTTTGAATCGTGCTAAAAACATCAATGACCCTCCTTCTACAAATTCAGAAATTTTCATCGGAGCAGTCACAGAAGCGGGGATGGTCCTAGAGTCGAAATAATGCTTGTCGTTTAATGCAGAATGGATGGATTCCAGAATACGCACAGAGAAGTTTTCGAATTGATAGTCTTCTCCTCCTTTTACGGTGAATAATTGATCATTTGGGATGCCATAGGCCTTTAAAACATTGGTGGTAGATTCTGTACCAATCACTTTCGCACCTGTTATTTTTGCGATATAGGGTACATCAGAAAGGTGATCGAAGTGGGAGTGATGGACTAGAATAAAGTCTGCCTTTTTGATCAACGAATTGATTAAAACGGTGTCAGATTGAAAATAGTCAGAGGGTTTAAATACTCTTCGGATATCTTCTTTACTAGTGGAAGAACCTGAACCTAGCTTGAGCCTAGAGATATAAGGGTCAACTAAAACAGTGATTGTGCCATCGGTGATTTCCCATCCGGCAGTACCGAAATACCGTAACTTGATTTCGCCTTCTTGCGCTTTCGTAAAATTACCAAATGTGAAAAGACCCAGTATGGATATGAATACGTATGTTTTTAAGATTCTCATAGTCGTTAAAGTAATTTGTGGTGTTGCCTAATTTCTCTTTATCGCAGGAGCAATGAAGCTTAATAATGGGTGTAAACAGATTGCGTTTCAGCCTATTATATTCTCGCCAAATCTAGTGATTTTCTGATTTTATAGAAAGAGTGGATCGTGTTGAAATCACAATTTTTGAATTGACTTAATGGAGTTAGGGTGACAAATCACTTGCTGTTGAACCTCACTAGAAAGAGGGTAACCAGAATTATATTTATTCAAAAAATGACTTTCCTTTCGATTGGTCTCCTGAAGTCGCATTTTTTCATTCTCCAATATTTTGGGTCTCGAAAAACAAACTCCAGTCATTAACTTCCCCTTTTTATTGACTTGATGATAGCGCATTTCAACATTACCCATTTCATCAACCAGGCCAATGAAAGTTCCTTTTCTAATTTGTCTACCCTAATCTACTGAAGCCAAAATATTACCTTCTTGTCTGTATTTAAAGACGGTGACTTCTGATGTTTCTCCATTTTCAGTGTTCTGAATGGGGCTAGACTGTCTGTCGTTATGACCCAAGAATTATTAGTGTTCGCTTATTTGCAAACAAAGTCTCCTGACAAAGCAAACGCACAGATAAGCACAATGACTTCTAACCAATTCAATCTAGTAGGTTTTAGGTCTGATTGAGAGAATCGATTGTTCTAGAATCATTGTCTCTGAATAGACTGACGTTAGGCTTGAGGTGCTTATCTCTAAAGATGGCTGACTTGACTTCTGATTCGTTCTATTAAAAGGCTCGCAATCCTTTTATTGTAAAGGCTGATATTGGTGTTATAAACAGTTAATTCTTCAATAGTAAGCATGCCCAGTGCGACTCCGAGTAGTTTGTTCTTCAAAACGATATTTTTCTGCAAGCTATTTTCTATAAAGAGGGCTTTGTTTTCAGCTGATAAAGCATAAAACGCGTGCTTAGATTCAACGATATGATTTTTGAAAAGGCCAAGGATCAGTTCATTCTGAAGTTTCAAAATAGGGCGCAGCGTCAGGGTTTGGAATTTTTCTTCATCCGTGCTGTTTTCGAATTCTTTTGTTTTAATAATGGGTCTTAAATCTAATCTGTTTGTCATGTGCTTTTTTAGCTTGAGTAAAACTGCTTATGGTTTGGCTTAGGCTCAAAACTATAGATGAAACACCCTTTGTGCCTTGAATGTTAAAGATAGTTTATGGAGCAAGGCGCCCTGTGGGCTTGTGTATCCCAGCCCGTAATTATTTGTGTTCTTTCTTTTACTTCTCTGTATTTTGTTCAGCCTTTTTACAATAATTATGGATTGCAATAGTCGCAATAGGTGGGGTCTTCGGTTGTTTTTTGATGAGGATACATGTCTTCTTTTGTGAAACCGCATTTCTGACAGGCATAAATAAAACTCAAAGTAGAGTTGGTAGGGGAGCCACACAAACCGCAGGCTAGCCCTTTTTTTGCATCGGTAACTCCAAAGCCTGGAATGTCGCATTGCGGACAGCAAGAATTTACTTTGACAGCTAACTTTTTGGCTGCATTTTCAATTACCGCCATACGACTTGGGTTGAACATTGCCCGCATGTCGGTTGCTGCATAAATGGAATGCGACTTGTCCATCAGCCTTTTGAAGGCTTTTTTTAATTGGATTTCATCAGTTATGCCTTTGCTCATGGCGCTCATGTCATTTTTTGATTTACAAAGAATGAGCCCATGAGAAGGGAATTTCACTAGTTTGGCAAAGTCAAAGAGTTCTTTTTCTGTTTCAATTTCTCGCTCATTATAATTGGTTTCAGTGCTTAGTTCTCGAACAATAATCTCCAAGTCGTTTTTCCTATCAATAAATACCAGGAACTCATCATCCGCACTTACAAAAAACATTGAGGGGTGAGGGCCAAAAGAACCTTCGCTTGCTATTCCTAAATCGCAGTTGCTTAGTGCCATTGCCAGCAAGCATTTTTGCCTTGCAGTCGCCACAGGGTCAAGCGCTCTCTCAATTTCTCCGGTAAAAGTGCCAAGCGAATCTGTGTCGAAACCATCCTGTACAAAGCAAAATACACCTAAGGCCTGCTCTAACAGCGGTGCAATCACTTTTTCTTTTTCGTGTTTTGTCGCTATTACTAAGCGCCTACCTTTAAACATGAGGCAATAGTTTTTTCAACTTTTCGGAGTAAAATCTATTGCCACACCCTTTGTTGTTTCATCCCAAAGGCCATCATCGAACACTAAATTTCCATTCACAAAGGTTTGTGTGACGGCTGTTTGAAAGGTAGTTCCCTCCAATGGAGACCAACCACATTTGTAAAGTAGATTCTCTTTATTTACCGTCCATTGGCTATTCAGGTTCACCAAGGTTAAATCTGCGTGATAGCCTTCACGAATAAAGCCTCTTTTTGTCATATTGTAGAGAATGGCGGGGTTATGGCACATTTTCTCAACTATTTTCTCCAATGAAATAAGACCTTGTTTGTAAAACTCTAACATACAATTGAGCGAATGCTGAACCATTGGTGCTCCTGACATAGAATTAAAATAGGATTGCTGCTTTTCTTCCAAGGTATGTGGAGCATGGTCTGTGGTGATAATATCTATTCTATCATCGATTAGGGCCTTTAACAAGCCTTCTTTGTCCTGCTGAGTTTTTATAGCTGGATTCCATTTAATAAGCATCCCCAATCGATCATAGTCTTTGTCTGAAAACCAGAGGTGGTGCACGGAAACTTCTGTCGTAATTTTTTTCTCCTGAAGCGGAATGTCGTTCTGAAATAGATGGGTTTCTGCTTCAGTAGTTAAGTGTAGAATATGAAGCTTGGCATTGTGTTTTCTAGCCAATTCAATAGCGCGTTTGGTAGCTTCATAACAGCCTTCGGTACTTCTAATGATGGGATGAAACTTTGCGGGAATATCATCCCCATACTTTTCTCTAAAAGCTTGTTCGTTGGCTTCTACAATGGCCTCTTTTTCGGAATGAATAGCAATAATGGATTTGCAGCTAGCAAATAGTTTTTCCATTGTCTCTGGATTGTCGGCAAGTAGATTTCCCTTTTTGGTAAAATACAAGCCATCATCCGAAACGCCAATAAATTGGCTAGTGTCAGTTTTTATGATGTCATCAATATTGTCTCCGTTTACACCAAGGAAGAACGAATAGTTGGCTAAAGATTTTTGTGAGGCGATTTCATACTTTTCCTTTAAGCTTTCAACAGTCAAAATATTGGGGACCGTGTTGGGCATATCAATGAAGGAGGTTACTCCACCAGCAATAGCCGCTTTACTTTCGGTGTATAAATCTCCTTTGTGGGTAAGTCCTGGGTCTCTAAAATGGACTTGTCCATCAATGATTCCTGGGAATAGATGTTTGCCTGTTCCGTCAATTACTTGGTGATTTGGCTCAATATTAATAGTTCCAATTTTAACAATAAGGCCCTCCGACAAAAGTACATCTGCCCTAAATGATTTACCCTCATTTACGATGGTTGCGTTTTTGATTAAAATATTTTGATTCATTGTTTATTTTTTGTCTTTGTGTTCTTAAAATAGCCGTGTAAGGAGCGTAGAGAGGATCGTTTTATCGTTACGAACGCTACTTTCGTCTTGAATGGTAAATATAGTGCTTGAATTAGGATGTACCAAGGCTATAAATCCATTATAAACGTTGCCGATGTCAGAGTAGTAAGTCACAGGGCGTATTAAAACTTCAGCCTGAGCGCGAGGTTGTAAGGCCTGATTCTAGGATTGATTAATCGAAACAGCGTTATTTGCAGCCCTTTTAAATCAAGCGGAAGGCTGCCCTAGCAGGAACGAATAATGGTAAGAGGCCTAGGCTCAAACCAATCGTGGGCTGTTGAGAAACATCAACCTGGCCGAGAAGACTTAAAAAAACAACAAGACACAAATGAATACATATCAACAAATAGAAGCTGAAATTAAATCGGCTTCAAATATTGTCATCACCTCACATAAATCTGCTGATGGCGATTCAATAGGCAGCTCATTAGGCCTTTTGCGTTTTATTGAAAAACTAGGCAAAACAGTTACTGTTTGTCATCCAGATCCTGCCCCTAATTTTTTGTATTGGTTAGACACTTCGGCCTTTCTTTTGATGACGGAACAGCCAGAAGAAGTGGCTTCCGCTTTTGCCGCAGCTGACTTAGTGTTCTGCTTAGATTACAATGCCACCAACCGGATTGGGCCTGATATGCAAGCCTTGTTAGAAGCGGTGACCTGTAAAACAGTGATGATCGACCATCATTTAAACCCTGAGACATTCGCCACTTTAACGGTTTCTGAAACTACGGCTTCCTCCACTTCAGAGTTGATTGTTGAGTTGATCGAACAATCGGGAAATGCCAGCTTACTTGATCCCCAAATTGGCACGCCTTTGTACCTCGGTATTTTGACAGATACAGGCAGTTTTAGGTTTTCTTCTACAAAGCCACGTACGCACGAAATCTTGGCCAAGCTATTGACCGCAGGCGTTGAGCATCATCTAGTCCACGAAGCATTAAGCGATAATAACACAGCCAGTCGTCTGCGTTTGCAAGGCTATGCCATGTGCGAAAAGCTAGAGATTATGGAAGACTACATGGTGTCCATCATTTCGCTCTCGAAAGAAGAACTAGCGAAATACAATTACCAAAAAGGGGATACCGATAGCTTAGCCAACCAAGTCTTATCGATTAAGGGAATGAAAGCAGCCATTGTGTTTACAGAAAGAGATGGCATTATGAAAATGTCTTTCCGTTCGAAAGGGGCAGAGAACCCTGTCAATGTACTGGCAGCAGAACATTTTAATGGTGGCGGACATGCTAATGCCTCTGGAGGGATGAGCGAATTGTCTGTAACGGAAACAGTAGAAAAGATTAAGGGTTTAATACCGCAGTACTTTTCGATTCAGTAGTGTGGGTTTGAATGATGAAAAAAGCATCACTTCTAATGCAGGAGTGATGTTTTTTTTTGCAAAGCCCTTTGGGTCTAACCGAGCCGCTAAGTGTAGGGGAGAGTAATCCTCTGGCGGCTTGTCGGAGACAACACCAACATGAGCGGAAGTAAAAGGCACTAACTTATTTACCGGGTGTTTTTGATTTCACCTTGTCTGATCAGACTCTGAATGTTAATTATAATCCCGTTAGTAGCCGAAGCAACAATAACTAGTTCATCTGATAGTAAAGAATTTTCCGCTTTTTCTTTTTCGATTATCTGATTCATAGACTTGATATTCTCTTCCATTAGGTCGATGTTGATCACACTTAGATTTGCTTTGAGACCTTCATGAATCACTGGAGTCAGTAGTTCAATTATGAGGTCAATTTTTGAAGCAAATGCAGAATTGCGATCTGCTGTATTAACTATACTTTTAATCGAGGCAAGGTGAGTCAACAAGTCCATCAGCCCTGAGTTTACGGCTGCCTTGGTGGTACTGAATTTTTGATTTTCAATAGCCATAATGGTGTTCATTTTTTGATAGGATACAACGCATGTCAAATACGTATGAGTCGGGCACTCACATCATTGAAAATAGGTTTAAAAGCAACAGTAAACCGCTCAAAACCAGAATGATAATATTTACAGCCTTCCATATTTTTACTGATAACTTCATGTTCTTACTACTGAGAATGATGGCTAAAACACAAAAGATGATACTAACGTAGGTCGTATCCCACCTTCCGTGAAGAAAATCCGGAAAATAGCCATGAAAGATTTCAACCCTCTCAGCCTGTGTTGTGCCTAAATCGAACACATACAACCATACTCCATAGATCGTAAGAGGAATCGACAAGCAGGCCAAACTTACTAATGTTACTATTTTCACGTAGTTTTTATTCGGACTTTTCATAAGCTGCATATTACTCTTTAATTTCAGAATATATTAGTCTCACTGTATTTTCATGTAGGATTTATGAATTATGTATTCATTTGTGATATACAACATGTTCACAGAATGCCAACTCACTAAATTTTCGAATTCTGAAGAGCTCATCAGATTTTGATAGTCGACTTCAAAACTCGATGTTGGTTTCGACCTTAAGTTCCTTTTTTGTGATATCTGATTACCAATAGTTAAATTACTTATACTTCCATTTTGCGCCAAATACCCAATTATTTTGTCAAACGCATGGTCATTGGCAATACTATCATCTCTTTGGGTATCGTCAATTACGCCAGACCAATTGGAAATCTGTTTTTCAATTCTTCATTCTTAATGATATTTAATTATCCCGCATTGATGATTTCGTGAATCGTGTCTCTGTTGGCGTCATAAGGCATATAATCAAGGGTCACGCTCAATAATCTGTCTATTTGACTTGTGTTTATAATGGAACCATCGGGCGTAATTAATTCAGGTAAGTTTAATGAAGTATGGTAGGCGTTGACCGTTGAATTTTCAGCTAGGTTTAGCCGCTGCAGATTCTCTTTCAGATTAACCCTTAAAGATTTCAGAATAACTTGTTCTTTAATTCCCTCCTTCCTGTTTTCATTCCAATTATTAATCTGAAGCGATATCAAAACCCCAACAACAAGAATAATTTTGCCAATCGCATATTTTACATACTTCCCGCCAATATTTTTTTCCATAAGGTGGTAGCGTATTGGTCTAAAGAACTTTGTCATTGGTTAACGGTCTGAGATGTCGAAGTGCAACAATTGTGAAACACTAAAGCGTTGATTCCCATATAATTTTACTCCATCTAGCAAGTTTTTTATTTTATCGAAAGAGAGGATCATGTTGGAATGGGTGAGGCTGCCCTAAAGAAGACTGAATAATGGTGCTGTTCACAACAAATGAGTAAGTTTGATGAATAGCTATTAACGCATGCTTTTTTCAGCGGACTTAGGCTAGTATTAACGCTTGCCGCTAGAAATAGTGACCACAAAGACCCCACGTTAAATATTTTATTTAGCGTAGGCTGCTTCAAGCATCAAAATCACCTCAACAGCAGGTCGACTTCAATTATCATTATGAGTAAATTAGATAACGATAAACAAAAGTATAGTGACAAGCCAAAAGGGGTCAATGATATTCTGTACGAACAGATGGCCACTGCCACCCACGAATACAAACGTTCGAATGTACGTCTGCTGGTTTCTGCACTTGCTGCAGGCTTAGAAATTGGTTTCAGTGTTTTTTTGATGGGGATCTTATTTACGATGTTTGATGGTCAGGTTACAGACGAAGTCTCTCACCTTCTTGTCTCGCTTGCATACCCCTTAGGTTTTGTTTTTGTAATAATAGGCAGGTCCGAATTATTTACCGAACACACGACTTTGGCCATACTGCCGGTATTGAATAAGACTGCGAGTATTAAGAGGCTTTTCATTCTTTGGGGAATTATTCTTGCTGGTAATTTAATTGGCGGATATATCATTGGGGCAATATTGGTCTATTTCGCTCCAGCCATGGGGATCATCTCCCCTGAAGCTTTTACTCACCTGGCGCGTAAATTAATTGACGTTCCCTCAGGCCTGGTATTTATCAGCGCTATCATTGCTGGGTGGCTTATGGGGCTGCTTTCTTGGTTATTGGCTTCGTCAAAAGAAACAATCAGCCGCGTGTTTATGATCGTTTTAGTTACGGCCACCATTGGTCTTGGTGGATTGCATCATTCCATTGTCGGCTCTATAGAAATGTTTGTGGGACTATTGATTGATCAAAACATTAGTCTAATGGACTACTTAAATGTGGAAGGGATTGCTATCCTGGGCAATGCCATAGGCGGTGTGTTTTTTGTAGGCATTCTTAAATATGGACAGAGAAGGCAAAATTGATCTAAGCTCAAAAAGCACATCGATTACTAAAATCTACTTCCTCAATGGCTACTGTCAGGATATATACTTTATTATAGCTAGTGAGTTGTTGTGGAAAGACAACAAACTGAATAAAATGAAACTCTAAATGTTGAACACTTAAACTCCTATTCAAATGTTTGATGTCTAAAATTGGTGTGGACCTTAAACTTGTTCTCAACAACCACTAATATCCCTTTATACTTGGCCTAATGTCCCAACCCAATGTAATAATTGGAGTTATTTTAGTCTCAGTAATATTTGTAATCTCAAGGTCATTATTCATCTTTTTTAAAGTCAAGTTTTCAAAACTAATTTCCCGCCAATAAACAGTTCCTTGTAAAGTGTTCAGGTTGACCGAGGCTGTTAAGGAACTGACTTTTTCCATTGCTTGAAGTCTAATTAAATTCGATACCAAAATAGGCTTTGGCAAATGCAAAGCGTCTTAAGATTTCCTGTGCCCTTGTTCCGTCAAAAAATGGCTTGCCAACAATAAGGATAAATATTTTTTCATCCCTTTAGTTTATTGTAAACAAGGATTTTGTCTGATTCAAAGGTAGCTATGATCAAAATGCTATCTTCAATTCTATATTTTCACTATCCTATCTGCACTGTGTGGTTTATCATTTGTGATTTACGTCAGGCGTAAATTCTATATTAATAAGTCGTTAGTAAACAAGTGCTGTTGGGTGATTTTTGCATCCTCTAACTTGTGTTCA
>JBLIES010000123.1:0-10436 GCA_047633135.1 Roseivirga sp. | reverse complement strand
GTCATCCGTTACGAAGACAACTGTGGCAACATTTCTGACCCTAGCAATGAAGAATGCTTCATCATCTCATTGCGCAATTCTTCATTTCCCAACGCATTTAGCCCTAACGGTGATGGCATAAATGACTTATTCATAGTAGGACAAGGCAGCTTTTTACAGTTTAGCATGACAATTTTTAATCGCTGGGGCGCGTTAATTTTTCAAACAAGCGACCCCGCTGTGGGTTGGAATGGCACCTTTAATGGTGCTCCTGTAAGTTCTGGTGGTTATATTTACCAAATAAGATTTACCGATATTAATAATAGCAACATTCAACAATCTGGAAACCTATTATTAATACGATGATTTTTACCTTAAAAATTTAGAGATATGTTTGATATGATGAAAATGATGGGTCAGGTAAAGGAGATGCAATCCAAGATGCAGGAAGCCCAAAGTAAGCTAGAATATATTCAAGAGACTGGAGAATCGGGCGCTGGAATGGTCAAAGCGACAGTCAACGGCAAAAAACGAGTGGTCAGCATTGACATAGATGAAAGCCTAATGACCACAGCCGATAAGGAAACGGTGCAAGACCTTACAGTCGCGGCTATCAATATGGCCATGGACAAGGCAGACATCAGCGCAAAAGAGGAGATCAGGAAGAGTACCGAAGGCATAATGCCTAACATTCCTGGAATGGATTTAGGAAGTATGTTCTGATGTTGAAGCTTACTGTTGCCATTCTCAATTACAACGGCAAGAAACACCTTTCCAATTTTCTACCTTCAGTTGTAGCCAATAGCCTTGATTATGAGGTAGTGGTGATCGACAATGGCTCTACCGATGATTCGGTGGAGTTTTTGGATTCCCATTTTCCAGAAATTAAGGCGATTAAGTTCTCCGAGAACTACGGCTTTTGTGGAGGCTACAATAAAGCGATTCAGCTTATTGATAGTGAATACATTGTTTTACTCAATACAGACGTTGAAGTGACACCCAATTGGATAGCTCCCGTACTGAGTCTTTTAGAATCAGACCCTACAATTGCGGCCGCTCAACCGAAAATACTGGATTATAAATCCAAAAAACATTTTGAATATGCTGGGGCAGCTGGCGGTTTCCTTGACGTATTAGGTTATCCATTCTGCAGGGGCAGAATATTTCATACCATAGAAGAAGATCACCATCAGTATCAAAATGTCACGGATGTACTTTGGGCCTCTGGCGCTTCACTTTTCGTTCGTAAAAAAGCATACTTGGACGCAGGGGGATTAGACGAAGATTTCTTCGCTCATATGGAAGAAATAGATCTTTGTTGGAGGTTTTGGAATTCAGGTTATAAAGTAAAAGTTTGTCCTCAAAGCACGGTATATCACTTAGGAGGCGGTACACTCGACAAAAGCAGCCCTAAAAAGACCTACCTTAATTTTAGAAATGGCCTGAGTATTCTTTTGAAAAATGAGACTGGAAGTGCACTGATATGGAAACTACCCATAAGAATCAGTTTAGATTGGATTGCTATATTTCAATTTTCAGTGCTCAGTGGGTATCCGCACGGATTTGCTATCATAAAAGCCCATTGGTCATTTTTCACAAGCCTGAACGGACAACTCAAAAAGAGAAAATTTATTAAAAGATCTGGCCATAACAATCCGAAATATGAAGGGTCTATCATCTGGGATTATTTTGTCTCTAGGAAAAAAGTCTATTCCAAAATAAATCCCTAGTTGTACCAAACAGAATTCTGGCTTCTGCGCAGATGTTGCCTAAAATTAATTATGTAGGCCAATGCTAAGTAGATGAGCACAGGAGATCCAAAAGTAATAAATGACGCGTAGATAAAAGATAGGCGCACAGAAGAGGTAGATAAATTGAGCTTATCACTCAATTTTGAGCAAACTCCGAAGGCCTGTTTTTCAAAAAATCGTTGAATTCTTTCCATTTTTCAATTCTAAGAACAAATTTACGAAAACAATTTAATAACCTTGAAAATCGGAAACTATAAAAATAATGTTAAATTTGTAGACCTAAATTTAAGGCAATACTGTTCTAAAACAATTAAATACTTATGAAAACCAATACCGCTAAACTAATTTTTCCATTATTGATTTTTGGTGTGCTGTCAATGTCAGGTTGTGCTTTGAGTAAAATGGTCAAAGCCTCCAAAGACCAAGGGTTGACAGTAGAGCCCTCTCCATTAGAAGTACACGCTAACAAAGTGACTTTTACCATGGAAGCTAACTTGCCAGTTAAGATGCTTAAAGAAAAAAAGGCGTATACTTTAAATACCTATTACAAGTATGGTACTCAAGAAAAACAATTAACACCACTTGTTTTTTCTACTAAAGACTTCCCTAACGCTGGGACTGAGCAACCTAAATTATCTCAAGAATATACATTTGCTTACGATCCTGCAATGTCAAGAGGTAGTCTTCAAGTTCAAGGTGTCGCTTCAAATACAAAATCAGGTAATTACAAAGAATCTGAAAGATTAGGAATCGCAGAAGGTTTAATCACTACTTCAACTTTAGTACAGCCTTCTTATTTCGCATCTTACGCGCCACACGGCTACAACGATCAGGAAGAATTAATTCCAACTAATGTTGACTTTTTCTTCGAACAGGGAAAATCTACTTTAAGGACTATTGAAGAAAATAGTGATAGGGGTACAAAATTCGCAGCTTTCATTGCAGAAAAGAATGTAACAAGAACTGTAACGATCACAGGAACTCACTCACCAGAAGGTTTAGACAGAATTAACTCTGAATTAGCTTCTGAAAGAGCAGCTGCCATTGAATCTTGGTATAGAGGTCAAATGGACAAGTATGACTACAAAGGAATGGCTAGCCAAATTAGATTCATTACGAAGCCTATTGTTGACGATTGGACTAGCTTAAGAGCAATGTTATCTTCTTACGCAGGAATCTCTGCTACTGAAAAATCAGAATGGACTAACATCATTAATGGCGCAGGTTCTTTCGAGCAAAAAGAGAAACAACTTCAGAAGCTATCTACTTATAAGCAAGTATTTAAAGAAATCTACCCTCAGTTAAGAACTGCTATGACTTCAGTATTAACTGTTAAGGCTAAAAAATCAAAAGCAGAGATTTTAACACTAGCTAAATCTATTGCTTCAGGAAGTGCATCAGCTGATATGCTTTCGCTTGAGGAAATGGCGTATGCTGCTGCCAATACTCCTGACCTAGCTGAAAAGAAATCTATATATGAAGCTGCTGCAAAGAAGAATGACACTTGGGTAATCCATAACAACCTAGGTGCTGTCATTATGCAAATGGCAATGACTGCTGATGGAAGAGGCAAAACAAATATGGTGAGAGACGCAATCAACCATTTCGAAATTTCTAATCAGAAAAATGCCAACGCTCAAGCTCAAGCTAATTTAGGCATGGCTTACATAATGCAAAACAATAGCGAGGGTGCTTTAGAGTCTTTGAACAAGGCTTTAGCAATGAACCCTAGCAATGATGTAAGACAAGGCGTTAATGGCGCTAAAGGTGTGGTTGAGATTATGGCCGGAACATATAGCGCAGCTATTGCTTCTTTAGGCAATTCGACCGACCGTTCAGTTGATCAATACAACAAAGGTTTAGCTCAGTTATTGAATAAAGACGCAAAAAGTGGACAATCAACTTTAGAATCTGTGATCAGCAATGATAGCGGTTATGTTTGGGCTCATTATGTGGCTGCTGTTGCTGCGGCAAGACAAGGCAATGAGAACAAGGTTATTGAGCACTTAAGAAATGCTACAAATGCTGATTCTTCTTTAAAAGCAAAAGCTTTAACTGATTTAGAATTCAGACAATTCTCAGCCACTGAGGCTTTCGTTGATTTGATGAAATAAGGATATAAAACCAGATTAAAAGCCCCGACCTATCGGGGCTTTTTTTTTGCCTATTTTCTTAATGAATCTTTCTTTGTGAATTGAGAAGTGAATGTTTATTTTTACGACCTTGAAAACCATAGATGATGAGAGAAATACAATTTCGTGAAGCCCTAAGAGAAGCAATGAATGAAGAGATGAGAAGAGATGAAAAAGTCTTTCTCATGGGAGAAGAAGTTGCAGAATACAACGGAGCTTACAAAGTAAGCCAAGGCATGTTAGACGAATTTGGGCCAGAAAGAGTGATTGACACTCCTATTGCTGAATTAGGTTTCGCAGGTATCGGTGTTGGTGCCGCCATGAATGGCCTAAGGCCGATTATTGAGTTCATGACTTTTAACTTCTCATTGGTTGCGATTGATCAAGTAATCAATTCAGCTGCCAAAATGATGTCAATGTCAGGAGGTCAATTTCCAATTCCCATAGTGTTTAGAGGACCAACAGGAAACGCTGGCATGCTCAGCTCGCAGCATTCTCAGAACTTCGAGAATTGGTATGCTAATACACCGGGATTGAAAGTAGTAGTTCCTTCTAATCCATATGACGCCAAAGGACTTTTAAAATCAGCTATTCGCGATAACGACCCAGTTATTTTTATGGAGTCTGAAGTAATGTATGGTGAAAAAGGAGAAGTGCCCGAGGAAGAATACTTAATCGAAATTGGTAAAGCCCTAATTGAACGATCAGGTTCTGATGTAACATTGGTATCGTTTGGTAAAATGATGAAAATCGCTCACGAAGCGGCAGATGAATTAGCAAAAGACGGTATCAGTGCCGAAGTCATTAACCTCCTTTCTGTCCGACCTTTAGATTACCCAACCATTATAAAATCGGTAAAGAAAACCAATCGTTTGGTGATTGTGGAAGAAGCGTGGCCATTATCATCCCTTGCTACAGACATTGCTTTTAATGTACAAAAAGATGCTTTCGATTATTTAGATGCGCCAATCAGACGAGTCAACAGTATGGACCTTCCACTACCTTACGCTCCTACCCTGATTGAGGCTATCCTTCCAAATGTAAAAAGAACATTAGATGCTGTAAAGTCAGTGATGTACAAATAGACTTTAGAGACCATTGCTTCTAAAAAGTCATTCCAAACTGAATTGGAATGACTTTTTTTTATTCACTAAAGTCCCAATCATAAATCCATGTCTAAATTAATTGCAATTGGTGGTGTTTCGCGCTCGGGTAAAACAACTTTAGCAATGAGCTTATCAGCCTCTTTGCAAAGCTCAACCGTTCTACACCAAGATGACTTTGTAAAGCTAGAGCACTTGATCCCAAAGGTAAGAGAACGAACGGACTGGGAGCATCCCGAATCAATCGATTGGATCAAATGGAGGTCAGCAATAGATCAAGCTTTAATCAGTTATGACCATGTTATAATTGAAGGCCTCTTTGCCTTGTATGATGTAGTCACTAATCTCAAAATCCAACAGCAATACTATCTCTTAATTAACAAAGCTACATTCATAGAAAGACGAAAGAATGAAACCCGCTGGGGCAACGAACCACATTGGTTTGTCGAACACGTTTGGGAAGCGCATAGGAGTTTTGGCTTGCCTACTGCGCAAGTCACCATCTTTCAGGTCGAACAGCCTAATGAGAAGACCGTAGACGAGATTGTAAAGTCTATTACGTAAATTCCTACTCATTATTTCAAAGAGATACACTCGGCATAATTACTGAATTCAAGATTTTCCTTTTGTATTAAAACCTAAAAGCCCTAGATTAACGAAGAAATTAGTTGTGTATTGAAAGCTATAGTTAAGAGTTTCGCCTTCCTTGTTATTTGCTCTTCCCTGTGGAATTGTAAAGCCCCACCCAAAGAGCCTATAGAAGACTTAAATAATGAGCAGATGGAGGCGTCAGTAGAAGGACCGAGGACAATGATTGCTGGTTCAATGCCTAACTACAAGTTAGAGTTCTCTTCGCTGCAGTTAAATATGCCACTAGGAGAACTCGATCAACGCGTCTTCAAGCATTACGGTGAATTTTATACTGAAGATTTTACTATTTTTCAATTAGACCGAATAGACTACCTAGCAGAATCCCATTACATAGATCAAATTAACCTCTATTTTATTGATAGTGCTTTGGTGAAAATTCAAGCATTCTTGAGAGAGGATAAATCCAATGAATTCATCACTCAATTTGGGAAAGCTAAAATTGTTGTCAGCGATTATTCTAATCGAAAATTACTCGAGACAGAAAAAATACTAGTCAAAAAAGGTGGTAGGGTTAAGATCAACGAAAAATTAAGTCAGTTCAAACTAAGGTGGAGCAGAGACAATGCAGACATTGAATATGAATTGAACGAAAAGTTGCAAATTGACTCTGTGATCGAAACGCCTAAGTATTCATCTATCCTCAACCCTAATAACTTTAAGTATAAGCTTACTTTCCAAGCCAAAGATTTCGACTACCAAATGGCTTGGATCAAGTGGGAGTCTTATAAAGAGTCTAGAGGATTGACTACGACCATAGGAGATAACTGATCAGATAGTTTAGCCAGCGAGGGCCTAGCAGTAACTACCTACTCATCATAAGTGCGCTTTGATGATGAAGTAATCAAAGACACTCTGCAGAACCTTTAGGGCATGACTTAATTAGGCAATCAAAATTCTTACCTATGTGAATAACGCCCCGAATATCATTGCAGAGGTGTGCCTGACTATTTTCTCATTCCACCAAGATTAGCCAAGGCTCTTTTTCCTCCGCCCATCTTATTCATGGTTTTCATCATCTTGCGCATGTCACCAAATTGCTTCATTAGGTTATTTACTTCCTGAATAGAAGTTCCACTTCCGCCAGCAATTCGCTTTCTGCGGTTACCATCAATCATATCTGGATTCCCTCTTTCCGCTTTCGTCATAGACTTAATGATTGATTCAATTGGTTTGAATGAATCATCGTCAATATCAAGGCCTTTCATCGCTTTGCCCATGCCAGGGATCATGCCAAGAAGGTCTTTTATGTTACCCATTTTCTTGATTTGCTCAAGTTGAGAAAGGAAATCATCGAAATCGAATTTATTCTGACGGATCTTCTTGTTAAGCTTTCTAGTCTCTTCCTCATCAAAGTTTTGTTGCGCCTTTTCGACTAAGGACACTACATCACCCATTCCAAGGATTCTACTCGCCATACGATCTGGATAGAAAAGCTCAATGGCTTCCATTTTCTCACCAGTGGACATGAACTTAATCGGTTTCTCTACCACCGTTCTAATAGACAGTGCCGCTCCACCACGTGTATCCCCATCTAATTTGGTAAGGACAACCCCTGTAAAGTCTAGTCGGTCGTTAAAGGTCTTTGCCGTATTTACAGCATCTTGACCAGTCATTGAGTCAACTACAAAAAGAGTTTCTGTAGGCTTGAGGACTTTTTTCAACTCCTCAATTTCATTCATCATTTGCTCATCTACTGCTAAACGACCCGCAGTATCCACAATAACGATTTTCTTGCCAGTGGCTTTGGCATACTTGATCGCATTGTTAGCAATTTCTAGCGCACTTTTATTCTCAGGTTCTGCATACACCTCAACCCCTACTTGCGCTCCAAGTACTTTCAATTGATCAATTGCAGCAGGTCGATAGATATCACATGCTGTTAAAAGCACCTGCTTACCTTCTTTTTTGAGCATATTGGCAAGCTTACCAGAGAAAGTAGTCTTACCAGAGCCTTGAAGACCGGAGATCAAAATCACAGCTGGGTCGCCTTTTGTATCAAAGATGGCTTTTTCGCCCCCCATCATTGCAGTTAGCTCTTCCTGAACAATCTTTACTAATAATTGCCCAGGTTTAACAGAAACTAACACATCACGACCGAGCGCTTCTTCCTTAATTCTATCTGTTACATCCTTGGCTACCTTAAAGTTAACGTCAGCACCGATCAGTGCACGCCTTATTTCTTTCACCGTAGTTGCTACATTAATTTCTGTAATGGTGCCCTGCCCTTTTAGGGTTTTAAAGGCTGACTCTAACTTGCCACTTAAATTCTCAAACATATGCTTAATTGTAAATCGGATGTAAAAATATAAAATTATTGGCAGCATGCAGACCGAATTCACTTCTCTTAAATCAAAAAAAAGAAATGCCCTTTTTAAATACGCCTGATATGAAGATATTGCTGCCTGAGAAAAAACTTAGTACATGATTAAAGTCGACTTCAAAAAAGATATTCTTCCCCATCTGATTGCCATTTCTATTTTTTTGGCATTAACGATTCTCATTTTTCAACCTGTATTTTTTGAAGACAAAGCCCTGCAACAGGGAGATATTCTCCAATGGGAAGGTGGCGCAAAAGAACTAATTGATTATCGAGAAAACACTGGAGAAGAAGGCCTATGGACCAACTCAATGTTCAGTGGAATGCCAGGCTATATGGTGAGTGTTAAATGGGGCAACGAAGTGATTAAAACAATGCACGCCATTATTAGCCTTGGCTTACCACATCCAGTGCGAATCATATTTGTTTCGATGGTCTCGTTTTATATCATGCTGCTTTGCTTTAAGGTCAGACCCTACATCGCAATCATTGGAGCGATTTCTTTTGCACTATCTTCTTACAATATCATTGGAATGACTGCAGGGCACAATGCTAGAATTTCTGCCGTATCACTTATGCCACTGGTCATGGCTGGAATTCACCTTTGCTTCACAAAAAATAAATGGCTCGGGTTCAGTTTAACCGCCTTGGCATTAGCAATGCAAATGAGAGTTAATCATTTACAAATCACCTACTACTTGGCCTTTATTGTTGGAATTTACGGATTGCTTCAACTAATCAATGCGATAAGACAAGATGATTTAAAACCATTTCTTCAACGCTTAAGTCTGCTGGTACTTGCCGCTATCTTAGCTGTAGGCACTTTCTTTGGAGAGTTCTACGCTACGTATGAGTATGGTAAATACTCGAACAGAGGAGCTTCTGAATTAAACCAACAAACCGATGATGACCTAAACCAAGATGGTCTATCAAAAAGTTATGCTTTTCAATATAGCAACGGTTTAGCCGACCCTTTCACTCTATTTATCCCCAATGCCTTGGGGGGCAATACTGCACTAGGCAGCGACTCCAATACGGCTGATGCTTTAAGAAAAGCTGGGGCTACAGAGGCACAAATCCAACAGACATTAGCTGGCAGACCCGAGCTAAGAGCATATTGGGGCAGTGAAAGTCCAACAACCTACTACGCTGGAGCCATAATGCTCTTTTTATGTGTATTAGGTATTTTCTTTGTCGAGCGAAGGTATGTCATCTGGCTTATTTCAATTTCAATTCTTGGTATTTTGCTGAGCTATGGAAGAAACCTTCCTAGCTTAAATTATTTCCTGTTCGATTACTTCCCTGGCTACAACAAGTTTAGATCGGTTTCATTCACCATTGTGATGCCCCTCTTCGGAATTATCCTTCTAGGCATGCTTGGCCTAGAGAAGCTCCTGAGTGAGAAGCTTAATGAAGTCAAAAAGAAGAAACTTTGGATCGCTTTGGGATCTACTGGCGGGCTTGCGCTTCTGCTAGCAGTCATACCCGGTATTATGGGCTTCACCTCCCCTTTCGATGCTCAACTACCTGTTGAATATGCCAATGCACTGCAAGAAGACAGAAAAGACCTATTCAGGGCAGATGCTTTCAGAGCCTTTATTTTTATTGGACTATTTGGCCTAGCTTATTTTCTATATACGATTGATAGATTAGGGAAGGCAGGACTCTATGCCGTTATGATTTTACTTGCCACAATTGATATCACTTTGATTGCCAATAGGTTTATGACAAATGCGAACTTCAAAAAAGCGCCTAGAGCACAGTTTTTTGCTCAGACTAAAGCAGATCGATACATCAAGCAAAATGAAACTCTGGGAGATAGGGTTCTAAACTTAAGTGCTTCCTTTTATAGTGCTCAGTCTTCATACCATCATCAGACTATTAATGGATATCATGGCGCCAGATTGAGAAGATATCAAGAGTTGATTGATAAGGACATCCTACCAGAAATGCAGGCAATGATACAGAATTTACAAAATGGCAACACAAATTTAAGTAGCTATGGTGTTATTAATATGTTGAATACTCGCTTTTTGATCGTTGACCCTAGTACTCCTCAAGGGGTTTTAACCAACAATGCCACCAATGGTGCCGCCTGGTTTGTCAACAGCATTAAAGAGGTCTCTACTACCGATGAAGAGTTCAATGCAATTGGAGCGATAGATACTCAATTTGAGGCCATTGTAAATACCTCTGAGTTTGATTTAGACTTACCCAACCCAAGTACTGATGGTCAAATTAACCTTGCTGACTACCACCCTGGCTTTTGGAAATATAATAGTAAAAATTCGGGTGACGGATTTGCTGTGTTTTCAGAAATTCATTATCCAAAAGGCTTTAAAGTAACTATTGACGGAGAACCAGTCGAGTTAATGCGGGCTAATTACATCTTAAGGGCTTTAAAAATCCCTGCTGGAGATCACGAAATCGTGTTTGAATTTAAACCTAGCATCTATACCACTGGCACCATAGTGATGAGGGTATTCTCGATTTTGGTGGTGCT
>JBLIES010000122.1:0-10455 GCA_047633135.1 Roseivirga sp. | reverse complement strand
ATTGATAGAGAGCAGGAGGCATAGGCTGGAATCAAAGCAAAATTATTTTGAGTATATAAATTTTTCGGTCTACCTAGGATGGATTTCTGTGGCCACAATAGCCAACGTTTCAGCATACCTTTATACGCTTGAGTTTGCTCCTGATTTGCAAGTAGAATTGACCATTTTAATGATTGTAATTGCTGCCATTTTAGCCCTTTTTTTTAGTTTCAAATTGGGAAATTACGCCTTTGGTTTAGTGGTAGTATGGGCCTTATTTGGAATTCATAAAGCAAGAATAACTGATCCATCTGATGGGGTAAATTTAATTGCACTTTTGACTTTGATTTGTATGGCCTTGATACTGTTAAGCATGGCTAGGAAATGGTCAAAGAAAATGGTTAAGTAATCTCTCCTATAAACTTTTTAATATGAAGAATTCGTACAAACTGCTATCCATTATACTTTGTTTACTTGCCGTACAGGCTTGTAAGTCAGATCAATACGGTTTTACGAAAAGAGACATCAAGAGCAGCCAGAAACTCATGGGACTCTACTTTGAAAAATCTGCGGTAGACACCATGTATCAGTATTTAGGTAGAAATAAAAGAGGCTATGATAGTCTTAGGAAGTATCAAATATCGAATGAAACGTTCCCTTCCTTAATTTTCGACCCTCATCCTGCAGGATTTGATTTTCCCACAAAGCAAGTCAACCCAGCATTTCAAATTCCAGATAATATTTCCTTGCCAGCAGACATTGAAGACATTGCTTTTTACTCTATACCTCAACTGGCTTCATTGATCAAGAATAGAAAAATAACATCACTAGCGCTCACTACGCTTTATATTGATAGAATTAAGCGATTTGATGGACAGTTACAAAGCGTGATCACATTAACGGAAGAGCTGGCCTTAAAGCAAGCCAAGCAGGCTGACCAAGAAATTGCCTCTGGTAATTATAAAGGTCCTTTACATGGTATACCGTATGGGGTAAAAGATTTAATGGCGGTAGAAGGTTACCCAACAACTTGGGGTGCTGCGCCATATCAAAATCAAATGATTAACTACACTTCAACAGTCGTGAAAAAGCTCGAGGAGCGAGGTGCTGTGTTGGTGGCCAAGTTAGTTTCGGGCTCATTGGCCAGGGGAGATGTTTGGTTTGGTGGTAAAACAAAAAACCCTTGGGATTTAAGTCAAGGGGCAAGTGGTTCTTCTGCTGGCTCAGGTTCGGCTACCTCTGCGGGTCTTGTTGCTTTTGCCTTAGGAACCGAGACTTTGGGTTCTATTACTTCACCAGCGACACGCAATGGTGTTACTGGATTAAGGCCAACCTATGGTAGAGTGAGCAGGTACGGAGTTATGAGCCTGAGTTGGTCGATGGATAAAATAGGGGCCTTGTGCAGGTACGCTGAAGATTGTGAAATCGTATTTAATGCTATTTATGGCAAAGACAGCAAAGATCCCACAACAAATGACGCACCGTTTAATCGCTCAAATAAGTTGCCAAAGCAATTGAAAGTGGCGTACCTCCAAAAAGATATTGAAAAGGATTCTACTGATTCAGGAGATAACATGAGAGCGACTTTAGCCATGTTTAAATCTATGGGCATTGAGCCAACGGGGATCGAATTACCAAAGGATTACCCATATGCAGTGTTCGATGTTATTTTGAGAGCTGAGGCAGGTGCATTTTTCGACAACCTAGTTCGCTCGGGTGACGCGGATACAATGGTAGAACAGACTCGTGGCTCTAGGGCTAATTCCTTGCGTCAGTCACGATTTATTCCAGCCGTGGAATACTTACAAGCCAACCGAGTAAGACGAGAATTAATCGAAGAAGTCAATGCGCTTTTCAGCCAATATGATGTGGTTATTTCTTCGACATTTGGAGGATCTCAGCTTCTCATTACTAACCTTACTGGCCACCCCGTAATTAGTATTCCTAATGGTTTTGACAAACGAAAACGACCAACAAGCTTTACCCTAATTGGTAACTTGTATGATGAAGGAGTGATTTTAAATTTGGCGAAAGCTTATCAGCAAGCCACAGATTTTGACCAACAACATCCACCGCTATTTATTAAGTGATACTGGTGTTCATGTTCTTCTTGTTGAAGAATTATTCGATTTGAATTTTATCGATTTATTTCGCTGCTCTCGGCCCCAAAAGGTTTTAGAAACCTTGCAGAGCTTTTGGATAAGGATTTCATTTTGGGCTAGAGTTTACTTCTAATTTCTACCTATCAATTATAGTCAGCCACCTTTTTTCTGACTATTTCGGCAAAGGTTTTATCTTGAATCTTAGCTTCTAACCAGCTGATAATATCAAAGTAGAGTAAGGTCTTTTTAGCAAATCTATTTTTCTCTAACTCCTCAAGTTTAGCCTTGAGCTCCTTGAAACCTTTCTTGATTTCTTGAGGGTAAATTTTCCCAATACCTGATAGAAAATCTAAAATGGCTCCTTGAAATTCACCCAAGTTTTGTTGCTGATTTAGGTAACCATAAGCAGATTTCAATTTCCTTTCTAAATGGCTTTCATTGGCCATTTCGTAATCTATGATCAGGTTGATAATCCTAGCGAAACCCTTTAAGTCGCTCCTGATTTTATCGCCATCTTGGATCAATCGATTAAAGTAACTTGCCGATTTTTCGTAATCTTTTAAAGCGAAGTAATAGACGCCAGCTTTATAGTAAATGACTGTCCGGTTATGCTTGTCGAAAACCTCTTCAATGGTTTCAATATCTGCTAGCATCTTTTCAATCATAGGCAGGTGCTCTTCGAACTGGGCAGTAAGAAACACCATATTAAAGGTTTGTATGGCCTTATATTTAAGCAAGAGCATTTGTGTATTACTCGCCATGCTATCCCATTGCAGCTTTTCGAAATTTAAAAAGTGTTCGTAGTGCATGCAAAACTGCGTTTTCGCATTAATCCTAAAGGTAGATTGTAGCAGACGATTCATGCCTTTTAAGTAACCGGCTCTTCGCTTTTGATCAAGACCTGTCTCTTCGAAGATTTTGACCCATTTTTCTGCATATGTAATGCACGATTGAAAATCATAAGTGAGGTAGGAGAACCAATAGAAAGCCCGATACAAATAGAATTTTTCGTTAAAGGCAAGCTTATCTTCTTCATAATCTGGTAATTTAGTATAGAAGAGTGCTTTCAGATTATTGATTTCAGTATCACTCTTTACCATGCCGCGTTCAATGAAGCGGGCTTTCATTTTAATCGCTAGCGTAAAGAACTGTTGTACATTATCGAAGCGCTTCATAGCAAGGCGATATTCACGATCTAATTGATCTATGTACTCTTCTTCGAGGTCAAAAACCTGTTGAGAACGTATTTGCTTCTCATAATCTAATATAGCGATCTGAAAAAGGTCTTTTCTATAATCCCCAGTAATATTTTTTGCACGCGTCAAAAGCCTTAAACTCTGATCGTATAAACCCTTCTTATACAGTACACGAATATAATCCAGCTGCTCCCTTAAGTTGATGTCAATGTCTTGTTTTAAGCTGCTCACCCTTAGGCTGGCAAGCACTAAGCCATATAAATGAGTTTTCTGATTCGAGAATTGAGGCTTTGTCATGCCTTTTAACTTGCTCAAAATCAATGGCTCATCATAGTCCCTGAGCTTTTCCATGATGTCGAAGATTTTCATGTATTTGGCTTCTCCAACATCCCCCGATTTATTGACAAACAGCTTGAAACTCCGCTTTTCTGATTTTGTCAGTGAGTGGATTAAATCGAACAATAAACGCTCTCCAGAACTTTTGGACATCTTAGGGAATAACAGTTTAACTAATTGATAATAAGATAAATAGAGAATAATTTCTCTGTTGAATGTCATATGAGTACCGCTTTTCTGAATGGCGTTCTTAACTCAGCGTTTTACATTCATTTTGAATCGAGGTCCAAGATGCTACTTTTTGATGTAGACTTAATAACACTTGGCCAAACTTACTGCAAACGATAACAGCATGATGAAGGAGGGATTATACTCTAGTGAATTTGAGAAAGATGCTTGTGGAATAGGCTTCATTGCAAGCATAGACAATATTGCTACGAATGAAACGCTGCAGAAGGGTCTTTTGATGCTTAAGAACATGGAACACCGCGGTGGGGTGGCTGCCGATGGTGAAACTGGTGATGGAGCGGGAATTACTGTTCAGCTTCCCTTCGATTTCTATAAAGACGAAGCAAGAAAGGAAGCTATAAGCCTTAACAGAAGAACGAATTACGGGATCGGGATGATATTTCTTCCTAAAGAAAAAGAATTGGCAGCGACCTGTATGACCATTATTTATGGTGTGCTCAATACTTTTGGTTTCGAAGTTGTTTGGAAAAGGCAGGTGCCCGTGAATTCGAAATGTCTTGGGAAATTAGCCATGGAGAATGAACCAGATGTGATCCAACTCTTTGTCAAGATCAAGACACTAAAGCAGGATGAAGTTGAGCGCAAGCTATTTGTCATGCGAAAATCAATCGAAAGTAAAGTAGCTAAACTGGCCTCAAGCGATGATTTCTATATTGCTTCTTTTTCTACCCGAACAGTTATTTACAAAGGAGAACTGAGAACTTGGCAACTCGAAGAATATTATCTCGACTTACAGCAACAGAAGTTTAAAACAGCCTTTGCCATTGTTCATTCTCGCTACTCTACCAATACCTTTCCTGAATGGAGATTAGCTCAACCTTTCCGATTTATAGCCCATAATGGAGAAATAAATACGATTAAAGGTAATGTCAATAAAATGCTTTCCAGAGAATCGCTTTTGGAAAGCGGAGGGTTTTCGAAATATGAGATCGATGCACTTTTGCCTATCTGTAACATGGGTTTTTCTGATTCTGCCAACTTAGATTTTGTAGTAGAATTACTCGTAAGGGGCGGTAGAAGTATAGAGCAGGTCATGGCAATGCTTGTTCCATCAGCTTGGATCGAAAGTGATTTGAGTGATGAGATCAAAGCATTCTATCAATTTCATTCTACTTTAATGGAGCCTTGGGATGGTCCCGCGGCCATCTGTTTTACTGATGGAAAGAAGCTTGGTGCTTGTATCGATAGAAATGGATTAAGGCCAACACGCTATTGCGTTACCAAAGACAATCACATCATATTCGCTTCAGAGACAGGCGTTTTGCCTCTTGCGCCTGATGAGGTCGTTTATAGAAATAAGTTAGAGCCAGGGAAAATGATCTTGGTAGATTTTGATCAGAAAAGGATCATTAGAGATGCTGAAATCAAACCGAGATTAGCCAAAATTAAACCCTACCAAGAATGGATCGATAGACACCTTATCAAAGGAACAGATTTCTTTGAGGCCAATGTTGATCACTGGGTACCATGGGATAAAGCTGATTTAATTAAGTCGCAATTGACTTTTGGTTATTCTAAGGAAGACCTGAAATTCATTTTGAATCCTTTGGCGCATAAAAGCGCTGAACCTGTCGGTGCTATGGGGAATGACACACCGTTGGCCGTATTTGCCAAGCGGAATGCTCATATTTCCAATTACTTCAAACAAATTTTTGCCCAAGTCAGCAATCCAGCCATTGATCCTATTCGTGAAAAGTCAGTGATGTCGTTAGGGGTTTACCTGGGTACTCAGCAAAATCTATTGGCAGAGAAGGAAGGGCATGCGCGTAAAATATTTTTAACGCAGCCTGTAATCAAGCCTTCAGAGCTTTCTCAGCTCAAGTCAATCAGGTCATATGGCTTTAAATCTGAGATGATCCGCACGGTTTACATGGCGGACTTCGAGAATTTAAAATCTGCTATTCAAAGGATTTGTAATGACGCTGAGTCTTTGGTGAATCAAGGTGTAAACCTTTTGATCCTCTCCAACAATATTACATACAACCACTTTATCTCAATACCTTCTTTATTAATAACAGGGGCAATACATCATCACTTGTTGTCTAAAGGTTTAAGGGCCAAGGTGAGTATTATTGTAGAGGCCGGTGACGCCTTAGAAACGCAGCATTTCGCTACACTCATTGGCTATGGGGCAGTCGCCATTTGTCCTTACTTAGCCTTTAGTTCTATTCTTGCTGCTAATCCAGAGGCAGATTCACTCGAAAGTCAGAATCAGTTGATCGAAGGATACATTCAGGGGATAGGATATGGGCTAAGAAAGATTCTTTCCAAAATGGGTATTTCTACCCTGCAAAGTTATGAGAGTGCTCAAATCTTCGAAATTTTAGGTTTAGACCAAGAAGTAACGGATGTATGCTTTAAAGGAACTTCGAATAGAATTTCAGGAAAAGGTTTCGATCTATTAGAAAAGGAAATACTTGCCAATCATGCCTTTGCTTTGGACCCTCACGCAAGCAAAACCTTGCCTGATGGGGGGCTTTATCAATGGAGGGTAGAGGGCGAAAAGCACTTATTCAATCCAAAAACAATACACCTCCTTCAGAAGTCAACCAAATTGAATGATTTCGAATTATTCAAAGAATATACTTCTGAGATAAATGATCAATCGGAAAGTAATGTCACCCTTAGAAGCCTTTTTGATTTTCAACCCTGCAAGTCTATTCCTTTAGAACAGGTGGAACCAATAGAAGCGATTATGAAGAGGTTCAGCACAGGCGCTATGTCATTCGGTTCTATCTCAGAGGAAGCACATACAACCATTGCTAAGGCCATGAATCAGATCGGTGGCAAGTCCAACAGTGGCGAAGGTGGCGAAGATGCTAAACGCTTCGTAAAAGACAAGGATGGATTCTTGGCACGTTCTGCTATCAAGCAAGTCGCCTCTGGCCGTTTTGGGGTGACAGCACATTATTTAATGAATGCTGATGAAATCCAAATCAAAGTGGCGCAAGGAGCCAAGCCAGGAGAAGGTGGCCAGTTACCGGGTCAAAAGGTGGATGAAAACATTGCCCGAATAAGGCATTCTACCCCAGGAGTGACGCTCATTTCTCCGCCACCACATCATGACATCTACTCTATTGAAGACCTGGCGCAGCTGATCTATGATTTAAAGAATACCAATCCAGCAGCAGACATCAATGTTAAGCTTGTTGCAGAAGCGGGAGTAGGCACAATTGCCGCAGGTGTGGCGAAGGCCAATGCTGATGCTATTTTAATTTCGGGACACGATGGAGGTACAGGGGCCTCGCCAATTAGTTCGATTCACCATGCAGGAATTCCTTGGGAAATAGGTTTGGCAGAAGCACATCAAACACTGCTAAAGAATAACCTGAGAAATAGAGTGAGACTTCAGACGGACGGCCAAATTAGAACCGCCAGAGATTTAGCGATTGCCACAATGCTTGGTGCCGAAGAGTGGGGAGTCGCCACAGCAGTATTAGTGGTAGAAGGCTGCATAATGATGCGGAAATGTCATTTAAACACCTGTCCTGTAGGCGTGGCAACTCAGAATCCAGCGCTCAGAAAAATGTTCACCGGTAAGGTTGAAGACATTGTTAATTTCTTCCGCTTTATGGCGATGGAATTAAGAGAAATTATGGCTGAACTAGGGGTGCCAACAGTCAACCAATTGGTAGGAAGAACGGACCTTTTGAAATTTGACAGGTCGCGCGCCAATGAACGGGCAGGAAGTATAGATTTAACACCATTACTGTACAACAAGCACATTGGTAATGGTAAACTTCAATGTAATACCGAAAAACAAGAGCACAAACTTGAATCAGTCCTTGATCAATCATTGATTGAAATGGCACGACCGGCATTGGAATATAATGAAAGAGTGAAGCTCGGCTTGCCCATTAACACTCGAAATAGAGCTACAGGAGCAATGCTTTCTGGTAAATTGGTAAGTAAGCATGGACCAAATGGGCTTGCCGATGACGCCATTACTATTGAGTTTAATGGCACAGCGGGACAGAGTTTTGGTGCTTTCCTCGCCAAAGGGATAACATTTAGCCTACAAGGGGAAGCCAATGATTATGTTGGGAAAGGGCTTTCTGGCGGTAAGATCTCTGTATTCCCCAACCGCATCAGTAATCTTAAAGCGAATGAAAGTGTGCAGATCGGTAATGTGGCTTTGTATGGAGCAACTTCTGGTAAGCTGTTCGTCAATGGAAGGGCAGGAGAACGATTTGCGGTGAGAAATTCTGGAGCACAAGTAGTCATCGAAGGACTTGGCGATCACGGTTGCGAGTACATGACAGGAGGAAAAGTAATCGTTTTAGGCAATGTGGGTAAAAACTTCGCTGCGGGCATGAGCGGTGGTGTGGCTTATGTATTTGTTGAAAATTATGACTTACCCAATCAATGTAATATGGAGATGGTAGAGCTTGACGAATGTGATTCAGCAGACTTTAATTACCTCAAGTCGATGATTGAAGAGCACATCACGAACACCTCTAGTACAAAAGCAATAGAGGTGATGAGCAATTGGGAAGAAGTGAAAGGCAGTTTCGTCAAAGTGATTCCTACAGAATATAGAAAAGTGATTGAAAGCAGAAAAGCAGAAAAAGTAAACGCATAATGGGAGACATCAAAGGGTTTTTGAAGCATGAAAGAACTAAAAAGCAGTATGCCGCTCCAAATGAAAGGGTTGGGCATTTTGAAGAGTTTATACTGCCTTGGTCGAAAGAAGAGCATCAGGACCAAGCAGCCAGGTGCATGGACTGTGGCATTCCTTTTTGTCATCAAGGTTGCCCTTTGGGCAATAAGATTCCTGATTTTAATGAAGCAGTCTACCAAGGCCAATGGAAAGACGCCTTCCATATCCTGAAGAGTACCAACAACTTCCCTGAGTTTACAGGTAGAATCTGCCCTGCGCCATGCGAAGCTTCTTGCGTTTTAGGATTGAATAACGAAGCGGTAAATATTGAGCAAATTGAAAAGGAGATTATTGAAACAGCGTTCGATGAGGGTTGGGAAATCCCTCATCCAATCGTACCTAAAACAAATAAAAAAATAGCGGTAATTGGTTCAGGGCCAGCGGGTTTAGCCGTGGCAGACGAATTGATAAAAAAAGGCCACGATGTTACTGTTTACGAACGAGACGCGCAAGCTGGCGGTTTGCTCCGCTACGGGATTCCTGATTTTAAACTGGCCAAGTCGGTTGTGGCTAGGCGAGTTGAATTAATGAAAGCATCAGGCATAATTTTCAAAACTGGGGTTGAAGTTGGAAAAGATATCACGGGAGAGGCGCTAGAAGCTAAATATGATGCGGTTGCACTTTGCACAGGGTCCACCATTCCTCGTGATTTGATGATAGAGGGAAGGGAATTAAAGGGAGTGGAATTTGCTATGCCTTTTTTGAGCCAACAAAACCAAAAGAATGGGAAAGAAATTAGCGCAATTGAGTCACGATTCAATGCAAAAGGAAAGCATGTAGTTGTGATTGGTGGTGGAGATACTGGTGCCGATTGTTTGGGTACGTCTAGTCGACAAAATGCTGATTCAGTGCTTCAAATAGAATTGTTAGACAAGCCAACAACTGCCCGCACCACTGAAAACCCATGGCCTGAATGGCCGATGATTCTTACTACTTCAACTTCACACGAAGAAGGAGCCAAGCGCGAATGGTCTATGTTAACCAAGAGATTCATTGGTGAGAATGGCCAATTGAAAGCCATAGAATTAGTTGAAATAGAATGGACTGACAAAGCTCAATTCAAATTCGAAGAAGTGGAAGGCAGCTCTAAAATCCTTCCTTGCGACTTGGCCTTGTTGGCCATTGGTTTTCAGCATACAGATCCATCTGGTTTAATTGAAGAGATGGCCTTAGGTTTAGATCAAAAAGGAAATCTTCGAACCACTAACTTCAAAACAAGTCATCCTAAATTTTACGCTGCCGGAGATAGCCGCAGAGGACAATCATTAGTCGTTTGGGCGATTGCTGAAGGAAGAAAAGCAGCTAAAGTAATACATGACGTCTTAATGCTAGAGGCTTAATAAGTCATTCATCAGAGGTCGTTTTACAGAAAAGGGATGTTGATTGAACATTACTTTTTTACTTTTTTGGTAATTATCTACTCAAACGGTAACCTTTTAGTCTTTTCTTCGACTTACTAATATATTTTACTGTGCTCTAGGGGCATTGGTCTGGTTACCGTCATCTTTTTGAACATTAGATTTAAAACTCGGTTTAAGCAACGAGATTCCTGTTAATTGTGCTGAGCTCAAGTTTTAGGTCAAATTTCTAACAACCACAAAGTCATAACTCAATTTTTATATGCGTAAAATTTTACTTGCGATACTGATCGCATTTTGTTCCGTTCAACTCTTTAGTCAAGAGAAGTTCACTTTGAGCGGTTATGTGAGGGACGATGCTAATGGAGAAGAACTTATTGGAGTTACTGTTTTAGTCACAGAACTGGGTAACGGAGTCGTAACGAATAGTTATGGTTTTTATTCCATTACACTCGCGCAAGGCTCCTATACCATCAAATATAGTTTTATTGGATTCCAGGCCGTAGAAAAGACAATTAACTTAAGTAAAGATCTTTCTTTGAATATAGCGCTGGCCGAAGAGGCTTTGCAGCTAG
>JBLIES010000121.1:0-10523 GCA_047633135.1 Roseivirga sp. | reverse complement strand
AGAAAGACCCCGTTGAATTCAAAGGCCTGGCAACTTTGATTGAATGTCCACATTTAGGCGGCCAAGGCCCGCGTGCCTGAAGAACACAATTCAATAAAACAATCATTTGATAACTAAATTTACTTGCGATTAACTATACTATTAGTTTAATTGGGGTACTATTTAGTTACCGAAATGAATATAGCGCTCCAGTGAAGTTTAAAAGCCTCGCTATTCGCTCCATTTCATGTAACGAATCAACTTAAAACTGATCCACATGAAAAAAACTCTATCATTATTAATAGCCTTTTGCCTGACATTAAGCTGTTCTGAAGCCGAGATCTTTGACCCCTTAGAAGAGATGGGTGAAGTTGTTGAAATCCTTGAAACAAGTAGCCCTAGTGATATTTTCATGGTGGTTGACGAGTCACCTACCTTCCCTGGTGGCAATGCAAAATGGCAGCAATTCTTAAAGTCCAATTTGAAATACCCTAATCAGGCAATTCGAGAAGGCGTGCAAGGTGCTGTTTACCTATCCTTTGTCCTAGACAAGGAAGGCCATATTGACGATGTCGTGGTAAGCAGAGGAATTGGTGCTGGATGCGATGAAGAAGCCGTAAAAATTCTTCTTACCTCCCCTAACTGGAATCCTGCTAAAGTAAACGGAGAAACTGTAAAAGCTAGAATGGCGATAAGGATTGTTTTCAAAAATGGAGAAACAAAAGCAATCCAAGATAATATTACAGAAAAGGATTTTGCAGAGGTAGAAGAGAAAGTTTATGTCAGCGGTTTAACAGCAACAGCCACCTATCCTGGTGGTGCAACGGCATGGAATAAATACCTAAAGTCTAATATCGAACTCCCAAAACAAGCAATCGAAAAGGGAATTGAAGGCGCTGTTTATTTAAGCTTCGAGGTGAGTGACTCGGGTGAAATTTCAGATGTATTAGTCGCTAGAGGAATTGGTACTGGCTGTGATGAAGAGGCAGTAAGACTACTAAAAAAGAGTACGGATTGGACTCCCGCAAGAATAAATACAGAAGCAGTCAAATCCAGACAAGCCATTAGAATTATATTCAAACAACCAACAAAATCATAAACCTAAAAATCTAGACCATGAAAAAATCACTTTTAATGATCGCCATAGTCCTTTTCGCTTTTAGTTGCGAAGAAGATGATATTTATATCGAAGAACTAGACCAAGTAGGCAAAATGATAGACGTAATACCTGAAGGAAAACGGTCAACAGGGGACGAAATCTTTATTGTTGTAGAAGAAATGCCAACATTCCCTGGTGGCACTGAGGCTTACAAAGAATTTCAACTCAATAATTTAACCTATCCTGCAGAAGCTGCTATTGCAAAGGTCGAGGGAAAGGTGATTCTTTCATTTGTAATAGACAAAGAAGGTACACTCAGTGATATCGTAGTCGCCAGAGGCATTGGCCATGGTTGTGATGAAGCAGCAGTAAAGATGTTAATAAAGTCTCCTAGCTGGACGGCAGGGATACAAAGAGGAAGAGCCGTAAAAACCAAAATGAATTTGGCCGTTATTTTTAAGCTTACATAAACACAATAATTCAAAACAATAAATGGTTATGTCAGTCCTAAAAAGGCCTGACATTTTTTATGCGCAAGACTTTCTCAATTACCTCTAGCTTCCCTCCTACATTGGTTATCTTTGTTCATGTTTCGAACAGCACTGAACCCACGTCCTTCTCCAAATAAAATTCATATTGGAGAACAACTCGTGTCTCTCGGTTCTTGCTTTGCAGAAAACATGGGTAAACGACTTAGTCAGCACAAGTTCAAAACGATAAAAAACCCTTTCGGAACAATCTTCAATCCACTTTCTATTTTCGAACTGCTTGAATTAACGCATCAGCAAGGCACGTTACCTACCCCCAGCTTTCAAGAGCGAAATGGGCTTTTCTTTAACTATAAAGTACATTCGAAACTGAACGGAGGATCACAGGGCGAAATTGAATCCAATATTTATCAACAACGGAATAAACTCGAAAAATCCCTCAACCGAGCCAACCATGTCATATTAACCTTTGGAACGGCTTGGGTTTATGAAGAAAAGAAAAGCAAAATGCTAGTGGCCAATTGCCATAAAGTACCCCCTACTCAATTCAACAAACGCCTTTTATCAGTTGAAGAGATTATTGCCAGCTTTATGAGTACCAAAGAACTCCTGCAAGGCACTAACCCAGCACTAAAATTCATTCTTACAGTCAGCCCAGTGAGGCACTTGAAGGAGACGCATGAATTAAATGCTGTTAGTAAAAGCATCTTGCGTTTGGCCTGCCATCATTTAAGTAGTTTCGCAGAAGACATTGAGTACTTCCCGGCCTATGAACTCATGATGGATGATTTAAGAGATTATCGCTTCTATAAAAAAGACCTGCTGCATCCCAACGAACAAGCACAAGACTACATTTGGGAAAAATTCAGGGCTACCTATTTCGATAAAAAAACAAATGACTTTGTGAAGGAATGGGCTGAAGTCCGCTCAGCACTTAACCATCGGGCCTTTCAACCCGAATCTGATGCTCATCAGAAGTTTTTAGCCAATACTATTTCAAGAATTCAAAGACTCAAGGAACTTGTCAACGTGAATAAGGAGTTGAAAAAACTGAACAGCCAACTTAACTAAAACTGATCTCTCTTATGCCCAAACATACCAATCGTTTAGTCAACTCATCCTCCCCATACTTGCTTCAGCATGCGCACAATCCTGTCAATTGGTTTCCTTGGGACGAGGAAGCTTTAGCCCAAGCCAAAGCCGAGGATAAACCAATCATTGTCAGCATTGGCTATTCAGCTTGCCATTGGTGCCATGTGATGGAACGCGAAAGCTTCGAAAACGAACAAATTGCGGACATCATGAACAAAGATTTTATCTGCATTAAAGTAGACAGAGAAGAGCGACCCGATGTAGACCAGATTTACATGGACGCTGTGCATGCCATGGGATTACAAGGAGGATGGCCATTGAATGTGATCCTTCTCCCCAACCAACGTCCATTTTATGGCGGTACTTATTTCCCAGCCAATGGTTGGGCTAAATTGCTGACGCAAATCGCTGATGTATTTCAAAAGCGAAGATCAGAATTAGAAAAATCTGCCGATGGATTTATGAAGACCTTGGGTGTAAGCGACATTCAGAAATACGGATTGAACCAATCCAATACCTCCTTCAAAAAAGAAGAACTCAGCCAAATGTTCGAAATACTGGCTAACAACTTCGACACTGCTCAAGGAGGAATGAATCGTGCACCCAAATTCCCTATGCCGATCATTTACGCTTTCCTACTTCGCGAAGCCACAATCAATAACAACCCCGCAGGCTTAGCACAAGTAGAATTGACCTTAGAAAAAATGGCCTTTGGCGGCTTATACGACCAAATTGGAGGTGGGTTTACCCGGTATTCTACGGATGCAGATTGGTTTGCACCCCACTTTGAGAAAATGCTCTATGATAACGGCCAATTGGTGAGCCTTTATGCTGAAGCCTTCCAAGCAACCAAAAATCAGCTTTACAAGGAAACCATTTACCAAACCATCACCTGGCTCGAAAGAGAAATGACCACGGAAGAAGGTGCATTCTATTCCGCCTTAGATGCCGATAGTGAAGGTGAAGAAGGGAAGTTCTATTGTTGGGAAGAATCAGAGTTCAAATCAGTGTTAGGTGCAGATGCAGAATTACTGATTGACTATTACAACCTTAGCCCGAAGGGTAACTGGGAACCTAAAAAGAATATTCCTTTTAGAAATCAACCTGATGCTGATTTTGCTAATAAGCACGGCATCGAGCTAGAAGAACTTCAGGACATTCTCAAAATCGCAAAGCTCAAATTACTTGAGGCTCGTGCCGAAAAAATAAGACCAGGACTCGATGATAAAATTCTTTCGGGTTGGAATGGTTTAATGCTCAAAGGCTTGGTGGATGCCTATGCTACTTTCAAAGAAAAACACTTCCTAGATTTAGCCTTGGCCAACGCCAACTTCCTCCTCACTAAAATGAAAAATGGTGATGGCCTTTTCAGAAGTTATAAAGATGGAAAAGCTAGTATCAACGCATATTTAGAAGATTATGCAGCAGTAATTCAAGCACTGACTTCGCTGTATCAAGTCACCTTTGATGAAAAATGGCTTCAATCGGCTGAAGATTTATTAAAGTATTCGCTGACTAATTTCTTCGATCAAGAGGAGCAGTTTTTCTTTTTTACGGATGAAAAATCTGAGAGACTGATCGCACGAAAAAAGGAGATTTTCGACAATGTTATCCCAGGCTCTAACTCAATGATGGCCCAAAACCTTTACCATTTAGGCACTATTTTGAGCAATCCAGATTACGTTAAACTGTCACAGGCCATGTTGGGTAAGGTTAAAAAAATGGTAATGGTAGAGCCGCAATACCTTACAAATTGGGCTTGCCTTTTTAGCCAAATGACAAGCCCTATGGCAGAAATTGCTATTGTGGGTAAAGATCTTCGAGAAAAGTCACTGAGCTTCTTCGAAAGCTTCCTCCCCAATAAAGTCTTGGTGGGAAGTTCTGAGGCAGATTCGAGCGCATTAGAACTACTTCAACAAAGGTCTGAAATCAATCAACAAACCACCATTTATGTCTGCTTTAATAAAACCTGTCAACTTCCTGTCAACTCAGTGGCTGAGGCCTTGCAACTGATAGAAAAAGGAAGTTAAATTGACAGGCAAACGGAAATTAGAACCAATATAAAACCTAAGCTGCTAAAGCCATTGAAGGCATTTCAACTCAATATTGATCAAGAAGACCCCGAAGCGCTTTTCGCAGATATCGCTTTGCCTGTACCTGTGCCAATGCTTTATACGTATAGCATTCCACATGAATTCAGGGAGTCGATTACGGAAAGAGTTCGTGTGATTGTACAGTTTGGCAAAAAGCGCGTAGTAACGGGCATTGTGCAAAAAGTGCATTCAAAGGCACCCGATATTTATGCCGCTAAACCCATCCTAGAAGTCCTAGACACCATTCCCGTCATCACTACCAATCAAATGGAGGTCATGAAATGGATGAGTCAATACTACATGTGTACCATGGGCGAGGTGATTAATGCAGCGCTACCCTCTGGCCTCAAGTTGAGCAGTGAATCGCGTATTCAATTGCATCCGCATAATGATTGGCACGAAAGCAAAATCCCTTTTGATGATCGCGAAATCATTTTACTTGAGGCTCTCGAAGATAAAGACTCCCTCACTTATCGTGAAGCTGCTGAATTAATCGATCTTAAAAGTGCCTATAAGTACATTAAGTCATTGGTACAAAAAGAGTCGATCATCATTTATGAAGAAATCAAGGAGAAGTATCGCCCTAAAAAAATCAAAAGAATTAAGCTTGGTAATGAATGGGCAGCAGATGAATCAGCCCTTCAAGAGTTATTCAAAACCTTAGAGAAAAGCCCAAAGCAAAGTGATATTTTACTGAAATACTTGCAGCAGGTGCCCGTTTATACGCAGCCTGCCAAAAACGAAAGAGGGTTAGCCAAAAGCATTATCAAAGAAGCTGGCTTGTCTAATTCGGCCTTGAATACTTTAGTTAAGAATAAAATATTCTTCGAATTCGAAGAAATCATCTCTCGCTTCGAGGAGAATACAAAAACCTTTGAGGCATCACCCTTATCCGAAATTCAGTCGAATGCCAAGCAAGAGATTCTCGATATTTTCGAGGAAAAATCTACGGTGTTACTTCATGGAATTACAGGCAGTGGAAAGACAGAAATCTACATTATGCTGATCCAAGAGGCCTTGGACAATGGCAGCCAAGTGCTTTATCTTTTGCCAGAGATTGCCTTAACAGCCCAAATAGTCAATCGTCTTAAAGTAGTTTTTGGCGATCGCATGGGGGTTTATCATTCTAAGTTCTCGGACAACGAACGCGTTGAAGTTTGGATGGGGCTTTTAGATGGCCGCTTTGATTTTGTTTGTGGTGTTCGAAGTGCGGTTTTCCTTCCTTTCAATGATTTGGGACTTATCATCGTTGATGAGGAACATGAAAACTCTTATAAGCAATATGACCCTGCTCCACGATACCATGCCCGAGATGTTGCTCTTTTTCTAGGCCACAAACATGGAGCAAAAACCATCCTTGGCTCTGCTACCCCTTCAATCGAGTCTTATGCCAATGCAAAGTCTGGCAAATATGGATTAGTCACCCTCAATAAAAGGCATGGAAATGCCGTTTTGCCTTCTATGGTTTTGGCTGATGTGCGGACTGAAAGAAAGAAGAAAACCAATACTGGTAATTTTTCATCTGTATTAATCCAATCACTGACTGAAATTCTAGAAAAGAAAGAACAAGCCATCATTTTTCAGAACAGGCGTGGATTTTCAAATTACCTCACTTGCGAAGATTGTGGTTTTATACCCGATTGCCCTAGGTGCGCAGTAAGCCTTACCTATCACCAATATAAAAACCAGCTTAATTGCCATTATTGTGGCCATAAAAAGCCTGTACCGCTTAGCTGCCCCGCCTGTGGTAGCCATAGAATCAGAACGGTAGGTTTTGGTACAGAAAAGATTGAAGAGGACCTAAAGCTCATCTTTCCAGCAGCAAAAATCCAACGCATGGATTTTGAAACTACCCGTACCAAATATGCTTACCAGAATATCATCCATGATTTTGAAGCTGGAAAAATCGATATTTTGGTGGGTACGCAAATGGTCAGTAAAGGCTTAGATTTTGACAGAGTAAGCTTGGTCAGTGTTTTTGATATTGATCGCATGATTCACTTTCCAGATTTCAGGTCACTAGAACGTACTTATCAATTGACCACCCAAGTGAGTGGACGCGCAGGCCGAAAAGACATTCCAGGCAAAGTTGTGATTCAAACAGGTGACCCAGAGCAAGGCATTATCAAACTGATTACTAACCAAGACTACACCACCTTCTACGACCTTGAAATGCGCGAAAGGGAGAAATACAACTACCCTCCCTTCTCTAGAATGATTAAGATTTTAGTACGCAGCAAGGACAAAAATCTCACTAAAATTGCTGCTGATTTTTTGGGTAATATTCTGAAAGAAGATTTGGGCGTATCACGTATTTTAGGCCCTCATGAACCGACTATTAATAAAATCAGGGATAAGTATTTAATGGAGATTTACCTTAAAATCGAACGTAAATTTTCCATTGTAGCCGTAAAGCAAAAAATCCAAAAGGCCTATTTAGAAGCGCTAAAAAATAAGGAATTTGGAGCGGTGGAATTTGTCACTGATGTAGATCCTTATTAGGCCGTTAGGAGTTAGGAAGTACCCATCACCTCGCCCACAATATCCCTGATCGCTTCTTGGATGCAAATCATTATTCTAAAGCAAATTCTGTTGTTTCAACTAGGCCTTGCCTAGGCTTCATTTTCTTCACTTCTTGGGGATTGGCTAAAATTGCTCTTGCATTTACAGCCGTAACCACCTTCTTACCTGTTTTAGCTTCTAGCTCAAGTTTTGCAACGTTCGCTACATTACCACCTTACTTTGCTACTTTTTTACTCTCGTTAAAGTCTTTGGGTTCACGGCTTGCGAAATATCTTTGGTTGAAGCCTCTGCTATCATATTAAGAATGAACTCCGTATTCGTTATGTTATCTCTGAGATTTTCCTTCTTCAACCCTTTAAGTACTTTGTATTCCTTGGTTGTTTTTCCTGCCCAAGCCTTGGTAATAATGTCTGTTAGCGTTACGAAATGTAACCCTTATTTGAGTCCTCTTTTCTTCCATTCGTCCGTTAACTCCTTTCGGATCTCAATGCTTTTTAGTCGCTGATTGATCCAATTTTCGGAGTATCCCAGATTCAAATACTGCTGGAGAGCTCGATCTACGGTGAGTTCTGAATCTTACATTTCACTCACCTATCTGAAGCTACTTGCGCAAGCCATAACTTAAATGGCTCTGCGTTAGGCGGTGGAATAGATTGTATAAGTCTAAAAAGTTGTTCTGTATCAGCTACATCTGTGATTCGCAACTTGCCATCTGCAGCTAGCATTTTCAAACCGGGACTATTCGTCACGGTTTCGTTTCCTTCTTTTTTTAGTCTTTGTTTAAGCTTTCTCCAATAGGCGCCTGCATCAATACTTGCAGTGGGTATTGCAACAACATCAACAATTGAGATATACCATTTCTCTTGATCGGCATCCCACAAGGTCCTTATCTGTTTGTCTTCGAATAACTGAATGTCGCTTGGGTGTTTTATGAAATACTTTTTAACAATTTAATCACAAAAATTCAAAGCCGAAATCAAATCAACTTCTTGGATGAAAATCGTGAATGACTTGCTTGAGGTAGTCCCTGTCTAAGTGCGTATAGATTTCGGTGGTGGTGATCGACTCATGACCGAGCATTTCTTGCACTGCCCTGAGGTCCGCTCCACCTTCGATCAAATGAGTGGCGAAGGAGTGCCGAAAGGTGTGCGGGCTAACCACTTTATTGATGCCCGACTTCGCCACAAAATCCTTGATATTTACAAACACCATTTGCCTGCTGAGTTGCTTTCCTCTTCGATTCAGAAAAAGAAATGCTTCATGGCCAGGAGCAATATCTAAATGCACACGGACTTCTTCGCGGTAGATCTTAATGTACTTTAGTGCTTCGCGCCCTATAGGGACTAGCCGTTCTTTATTTCCTTTTCCTAAAATGCGCAAAAAACCTATTTCGAAATGAATATTTGGAATTTTAAGGTTAATCAATTCCGAGACCCTTAATCCTGAGCTATAAAGCGTTTCGAGCATGGCCCGGTTGCGTGTTCCTTCGGGAGTGGAATGATCTATGGCCTCAAAAATCTTATCAATTTCTATAATATCAAGTGTATCGGGAAGCTTTCTTCCCAGCTTCGGGCTTTCCAATAAAGCGGTGGGGTCCTTATCAGTTTCTCCTTCATAAATCAAAAACTTATAGAAGGATTTAAGGCCAGAAATGATCCTTGCCTGCGAATTTGCACTTAGGCCAATTTCGTTGATGTATTCAATAAAATCTTGCAAGTCTTTGATGACTACCTGTAGCGGTGTCAGCTGTCGATTGGATATTTCCAGAAACTGTTTTAGCTTCACGACATCATGAACATAGGCTTCTACAGAGTTTTGAGAAAGCGAGCGTTCAAGTTTCAAATAGTTTTCGTATTCCTGTATATATATTTCCCAAGCCACGGCTAAAGATACATAACCGCCCGACAAAATGAAGATCATCATCATCAATGGCCCGAATTTAAACTTGCTAGGTACTCGCGAAAAAAGCGTTTATGGCAACGAGACTTTCGAAAGCTATTTCGAAAAGCTGAAAGGGAAATTTCCTGCCATAACACTAGAGTACTATCAAAGCAATGTAGAAGGTGAATTAATCAATAAGCTGCATGAAGTTGGTTTTACCTATGATGGCGTGGTCATGAATGCCGGAGGATACACGCATACTTCTGTGGCCATATCCGATGCGGTGGCTGCCATTAAAACCCCTGTGGTTGAGGTGCATATTTCTAATATCCATGCGCGCGAAGAATTCAGACACCTCAGCCTGATCACCAAAGAATGCGCTGGCATGATTACTGGCTTTGGCTTGGCAGGTTATGACTTAGCTTTGACTTATTTAAGCGAGAACCTAGAAAAGTAAATTTTCGCAACTTAGTTTTATGGATGCGTCAGAACAGAAAATATTAGCTGGTCATTACAGAATGATTCAGGGCTTAACCCTTCAATGAATTAGATCTAATTGAGCGTTTAAAAGAATCGATCAAAACAGTCAAAGGAAAAGAATCTGACATGGAAAAGGCCTTTGGCTCTTGGGAATCGAAAGCATCTGCCGATGAACTAATCAATGCCATTCGCTCCAACAGCAGTACTAATAGGTTTATTGAAGAACTGTGAAATGCCTGCTAGCTGCAGATACTATATCAAAGGGAAATTTCAACTTGACAAAAAATTAAAATCCGCTGAACCCAATTCCCTTTTTATTTCTGAAATCACCTGAGCTGAATTAAAATTTCGTGTTGCTCACAGTCAAGCGCCCAACAAAAACATGATGGTATGATCTAATTTTTTAACCGGTCTACAAATCCTTCCTATTTTTGATGCTCTTGACGTTTATGCTTCGGGAAAAGCCAAACTAAGAAAGTCTGGACAGCCGGTATACGATTTTAGTCTCCTGATTGGAGCTTCAGCAATTGCTAACGGCCTTATGCTTGTTACCAATAACACTAAACATTTCAAAAGGCTTAAAGGTATAGCGTTAGAAAAATGGGTTGCCTAAAAACTCAATTCCTCAACTGACGAAGCCCATAAAACTAGCTCACCCCTACCTCCCACAGATCTTTTTATAAGCGCAATATTCGCAGCGCTTCACATCTTCGGTTTGCACGAAGGGGACGGTAGTATCATAAATTTCCTTTACCATTTGCTGGAGTTGATCTTCGAATTCGTTCATGATTTCATTAGAAATTACATCTCCATTTCTCAACCATTGCACACCATTATTGAGGGCTTTCATGCCCAAAACTCCCACCTGGAAATCTTGGCTTATTTCGG
>JBLIES010000120.1:0-10607 GCA_047633135.1 Roseivirga sp. | reverse complement strand
TATGGCACCTGCTCACCTCAGAGGATGGGCTATTGCAAGCGAACAATGGGGGCGAGGCCTTTACAAGACTGACTCGATAATCAAGTATTGATTGAATAATTAGCGACATGGATATGCCAGTTTTATCGGACAGTGATTTGATGCATGCCATTCTAAATAACTGAAATTTTAACTTCGGGGTATAAATTATTTTGATTTCTAGCGAACGATCAGCTTAAGTCAATGCGCTTATTGTCGGTAAAAAAGCCAGCTTATTGTTAGAAAATATTTTCTCTGCTGAACTGTTATGCGAAGGAATAAAAGAGCTTATCTAAGGATTGAAAGCTATATTCCTTCGTCTTCCATTTCTATCAAATACCGGTAAATACTCGACTTACCAATGTCAAGCTTGCTGGCGACAAGCAGGATGCTATTATCGTTCTTGTTTAAAAAATGACGGATAATCTTAAGCGTATATTCCCTCAATGTCATTTCATCCATTAAGGATGGGCCTTCTTTTTCTAAGCTGATAAACGTGATGTTTTCTTCATGAATCTCGTTACCCTCATACATGACAGCAGCCAACTCAATCACTGACTTTAATGCTCTTACGTTACCGGGGTAGCTCTATTTTAAAAGCTTGTGCTGTGCTTCTCTACTGATAGTCATCTTTCCAAGATTATTCTCCTTGGCAAAAGTGGACAATAGGTGTTTGGCGATCAGAAGAATGTCTTTGTCGCGATCCCTTAAAGGAGGAAGTTGAAGTGGAATGCCTTGTAGTAGGTAGTAAAGATCTTCGCTGAGATTACCATTTTTAACTTCTTCTGCTAAGTTTTTGTCAGTGGCCACTCGACTACGTGCGTCAAACTGTACTGGCTCATTTCCGCCTACTCTGTTCAATTCTCTTTCTTGAATAACGCTTAAAAGTTTGGCTTGGAGGTTAATGTCCATACCACCGATTTCATCAAGAAATAGGGTGCCGCCATCTGCTTCTTCAAACCTTTCTTTCCTGCGCGCTATGGCGCCAGTAAAAGCACCCTTTTCATGACCGAAAAGTTTATGCTCAATCAAACTATCTGGTATTGCGGCAATGTTAACCGCTACAAAAGGTGGTCTTTTTCTTTCAGCGTTATCGTGTGTTGCTTTGGCTACTACTTCTTTACCCGTCCCAGTTTCTCATGAAATAGAGACGGTGATATTTGTCTTGGTTGCTTTGGCAGATTGTTAAAAAAAAACCTTTGAATTGCGGCACTTTCATCTCTACTGCTTTTTTCAAACTCCTACTTTTCTCCAATCTCTTCGCACAATTGAGTGATCTTCTGTTTGAGTCAAACGTTCTTTTTCGCATTATTGATTGCGTTGAGAAGCCTTTCTTTGGTTTGTTGGTCCTTTGTGATGTAATCATAAACCCCAAATTTGAGCAAATTGATCGCTGTGTTAATATCCTCCTAAGACGACACTAAAATCACATTGGTTTCTGGATTATTAGTTTTGATGGTTTTTAAAACCTCATCACCAGTCATATCGGATAATGAATAGTCTAATGTGACAACCGTAGGGTTTTCACTCAAACTGGCAATACAATCTTTACCCTTACTAAAAAACTTCACAACATGATCAGGATTGAGTTCAGCAATATATTTCAAGCGTTTTTGATAAATAGGGTCGTCTTCAACTACAAATATTTTTAGGGGGTCAGGTATATAGGCCTTGGGTAGAGTTGAGTATTTAAATCGAAATTATTAATTGAATCAACGGGACAAAACCCTTTGATTGATCCAGAATAAGCGTTTTCTCAAATAAATGCCTTTTTGATATCCTCAGTAATGCGCAAGGGCTTCATGGTATTTGGGTCGATCATGCACCACCAAGAACTCGATTGCGCTATAAGTTCCGTAGTCTCTGCATTAAGTACTCTTACCAGACGATTACATTTAACACCTTGATTAGAGGCTACATGGGTGACAATTTGAATTTTATCTCCTTTAAAAGCTGGCTTCTTGTATTCAATAAAGTGATTCAATGCTACCCAGGCATATTTTTGTCTCCATTCATCAGTCGCCACATTGTTCCAATGTGCTTCAGAAACATCTTGTACCCACTGCAAATACCGAACGTTATTGACGTGATTCATGGCGTCTAAATCGTGTGACTTTACTGTAAAATGAGACTCGTAAATGATGGGCATGACTAAGGTTTTGATTGTATGTAGCGTTCAGAATTAATAAAACCGAATGTTCAAAACATGGACAGCTGCTCTATGGGTTGTTTTGCGCGTTCCTTAGGCTTGGTTTGTGCATGGATTTTATCAACTTTCATTGGTTTCTCTAACCACATCATACTAAAGGGTTCGAGCCAAAGCGCCACTTCTGCTAACTTCTTGGGCTGCACTTCGCAGAATCGTTCTCTGCCGTGTTGACTAATATTTACCAAACCACAGGCTACAAGGATTTTGATATGTTGGGAAATGGCAGGACGACTCATGTCAAAATTTTTGGCGATTGTATTCAGATTGATCTTGTTGAATGCAATTAGCATGACAATGTTGCGCCTGGTCGGGTCGGCTATTGCTTGGAATACATCGCGCCTCATGTTGTTGGTTGTTACGTAAGCGTTTGCTTACAATTAAAAAGAGTAAGTATTTACTTACAAAATAGAATCAATAAATAAAAGCGGAATCACTACCTCATCTTGCCCCTTTTGATCAAATATGATTTAAGGATTTGATCGAAGCCTTTGTTAATGTCTGCTTCAATGAGGTCGATTTTTAGTTTGGCACACTTCAAATAGAGCTCTTTATGGTAAATATCCATCTGCTTTTTGAAGTCCTTTTTGATTGACGCGGGGTTCAGCTTTACTTTCTCGTTTGTCTCAGCATCTATGAATTCATACGGACGATCTTCGAATCCGAAATTAAACTCTGTTTTATGATCGCTAACGTGGAAAAGCAATACTTCATGACGTTTATGCTTTAAATGTTGAAGCGCTGCCAACACTTCAGCTTCGTTTTCTTCATTGTCGAACATATCGCTAAAGATCACAACCAATGAGCGCCTGTGGACTTTCTCGGCCAATTGGTGTAAAATTGCAGCCACATTGGTTCTCTTACTAGACTTCTGTTGCTCTAAAAGTTGGCTATATTGGATAAAGAGTTTGTGAATGTGCGAAGCGGAAGACTTAACTTGTGTTTCAATTTCGAGTTTATCACTAAAGGTATGTAGGCCAACAGCATCTCTTTGTTTATGCAATAAAAAGGTCAGGGCAGCAGCAGCCAGTACACTAAACCTCATTTTTCCAAAATTCTCTTCGGGGTAATACATGGAAGACGACTGATCAATCACTATTTGACACCTAAGATTGGTCTCTTCTTCATAACGCTTTGTGTAAAGGCGATCGGTTTTAGCAAAAATTTTCCAATCCACATGCCTTGTACTTTCCCCTGTATTATAGAGCCTGTGTTCCGCAAACTCCACCGAAAAACCATGATATGGCGATTTATGAAGCCCCGTTATAAAGCCTTCAACCATCTGTTTAGCAAGTAGTTCTATATTGGAAAAATGCTTGACGTCTTCTAAAGTAAAGTTCATACTAAAGTTGTTTTATTCCTTAATTGACCGTTAAATCAATCTTTTAAGTCTGCTAATTTTTACTATTCCTATGAGATTAAGTTTAGTCAATTATGTAATCTGTTCTTGCAATAGTAATTAATTATGGCTTATATTTAATAAGATTTTATTGTTTAAGAATCCTCAGGGATCACAAATTCAACTTTTGACTAGTGGAAGAGCATAACGAAAGTGACAAGGGCGAAATTTTTTCAAAGAGAGTAAGGGCCGGAAAAAGAACATATTTTTTTGATGTTAAGGCTACACGTTCAAATGATTATTACCTGACAATTACAGAAAGCAAAAGGAAATACAAGGAAGATGGCTTTACCTACGAGAAGCATAAAATTTTTCTGTATAAAGAAGACTTCAATAAGTTTATGGACGCTCTCAATTCGGTTGTAGACCATGTTAAGACCGACTTAATGCCAGAAGTTGACTTCGATCAATTTAACAACGAGAGTGGAGATATTGCATTGGAACCAACCAATGAATCTTCTGATTTAAAATGGGATTGAATTAAAAAGAATTAATATTGAAAGAGTTCTTGATTCCTCAGGAGCTCTTTTTTGTTGAGTTGACTATGAAAAAAACAGCATTATATATCTTCATGATCTTTGGAGCGCTTGTGCTATTTATATGGTTTTTTACCAATATTTTCACCTATCTCATCCTTTCCTTAGTGCTGGCCTCGATTCTGAGACCATTGGTAGATAGGCTCAGTGGAGCTCGGTTTTTCGGATTGCACATTCCTAGATGGGCATCCATTTTCATGGCATTCGGAGTTGTTATAGGCCTGTTAAGCCTATTTGTTGTGTTGTTCATTCCATTGATCGATGAACAAATATCAATTTTAAGTGCACTCGAAATTGATGATGTTACAGAGGCAATTCTTGAGCCTATCCGTTCTTTTGAAGCGTTTCTAATTGATAAGAAATTGTCAGCAGATGCGCCAGGTTTTTTGGTAGAGGACTTGAGAGATTCAATTGCAAAAGCCATTAATAAGATACAATTTCAGAGTATTTTATCCATCATACTCTCTTTCTTGAGTAGTTTTTTCGTAGGTCTGCTTGCTTTGACCTTCATCACTTTTCTATTGCTTTATGAAAAGGGTTTATTGAGAAACGGAATCATTGACTTAATTCCAAATAAGTATTTCGAGGTGTCTATCGCGGCTTTGAATAAGATTGAAAGACTATTGTCAAACTATCTGCTAGGACTTTCTATTCAGGTTTTTGTTGTTTTCAGTTTGGCTGCGATTGGGTTGACTATAATGGGCGTCAAATATTCACTTACCATTGCTTTGTTTGCTGCATTAGCGAACTTAATTCCTTACGCAGGTCCTCTGTTAGGGTCTATATTTGGGATTATTGTTGGCTTGTCAACATCTTCAGATTTAGTGGATAGCAATGATTATATCTTTTTAATAGCCAAGATTATAGCTGTGTTTGCTGTTATTCAGTTGACAGACAATATTGTATTACAGCCAGTCATTTTTTCCAAATCTGTCAAAGTACATCCATTAGAAATATTTGTTATTATATTTGCGGGCGCTACAATAGCAGGCGTCCCCGGAATGATAGCTGCCATCCCTACCTATACTATACTTAGGGTTTCGGTAGTCGAGTTAAGAAGGGGATATAAACAATACAGTATTTTCAGATCATAGCATATTATTCATGGGACTTCAGTGTGGGATTGTAGGTTTACCAAACGTAGGTAAATCAACCCTTTTTAACGCATTATCAAGTGCAAAGGCAGAGGCTGCCAATTTTCCTTTTTGTACAATTGAACCGAATGTTGGGGTGGTAACTATTCCGGATCCAAGGCTCAAAGTTTTAGAAGAACTAGTCAATCCTCAGCGAGTTTTACCAACCGTAATTGAGTTTGTTGATATCGCAGGGTTAGTAAAAGGAGCATCCAAAGGGGAAGGCCTCGGGAACAAATTTTTAGCTAACATAAGAGAAGTAGACGCCATTTTGCACGTGGTAAGATGTTTCATTGACGACAATGTTGTGCACGTGGCCGGGTCTGTAGACCCGGTTTTTGATAAAGAAGTAATTGATACCGAGCTTCAGATTAAGGACCTAGAATCAATTGAAAAGAAGATTTTAAGAATATCGAAAGTAGCCAAATCTGGCGATGCCATTGCTAGGGGAGAATTAAAGACCTTAGACATGTTCAAAGTTGCCTTAGAGGCAGGTAGAAACGCTCGTTCGGTTGAAGCTACAAAGGAAGACTTAGCAGCCGTTCGCGATTTAAGTTTGCTAACAATCAAACCTGTGATCTATGTTGCTAATGTTGAAGAAGCTTCTGTCAACAGTGGAAATAAGCACGTTGACGCGCTAAAAGAGGCTGTTAAAGATGAAAATGCAGAGGTGATCATTGTTTCTGCTGCAATTGAATCTCAAATTGCAGAGCTAGAAGAGGAAGATGAAAAACTAATGTTCCTAGAAGAGTATGGCTTAAAAGAATCCGGTCTTAGTCAATTGATCAGAGCTTCATATTCTATTCTTAATTTGATTACCTACTTCACTGCTGGTGAAAAGGAAGTCAGGGCATGGACGATTAAAAAAGGTTGGACAGCACCACAAGCAGCTGGCGTTATTCACACAGATTTTGAAAAAGGTTTTATTAAGGTAGAGGTGATAAAATTACCTGATTACCAGCAATATAAAACGGAAGTCGCCATTAAGGAAGCAGGTAAAATGTCCATAGAAGGTAAGGAGTATATTGTCAAGGATGGGGATGTGATGCACTTCCGCTTTAATGTGTAATAACTCCTTAAAGACGTTTCGTTGTTATTTTTTAATTCTGCTTGAACAAAGTTGAATATCATAAGGTTAGGCTGTTGTTATGTGATAATCAGGCTAAACCTGTTTATCGATTTTTGATATATAAAGCAAGAGCAGAGTGAGAGTTAGAATCATTTTTAAGCTAAAGAATAGGGGGGCGGTTCTTCCTTTTCACCACCAATATATTCTCGCCCAATTTATTAAGGGAGTCATAGTTAGTGGTAAAAATAAAGAGTTTGTCGATTATCCCTACTATAGTTTTTCTGGACTCAAAGGACAGACGAAGGTGAGTAGAACTGGGCTTAATTACTTTTCTAATTACGTGACACTTGTTTTATCCTCACCCAGTAAAGAGTTCATTGACTACGTTTTAGGAGAAATTTTTCAGTTCAAAAGCTTTGAATTGGGCAATCTACAATTAGAGCCTGAGTCGACAGAAGTTGAAAAAGAACCAGAGTTCACTTCTGAAATGAAATTTATTTGCATCTCGCCAATAGTGCCAATGTTATCCTCTTTTAATGGTCCAGAAGGCAAGCGTTTTGTTGAACCAGAACAAGATGAATTCTCAGACCATCTTTTCGAATCAACGCTAGAGAGAATGGAAGACTCCGGTCAATATGATCTTAATAAAATCGAAGGATTTAATAAATTTCAAGTTGTTCCTGATGTAGAATACCTTAATAAATTGAGGGATAAAGAAAAAAAATTCGCTAGAATTTACTCTCTGTTTGACAATGACGTTAAATATGAGGTGAGGGGTTATACGTTGCCATTAAAGTTATATGCTGCAAAAGAAGTACAAGAGTTTATTTTCAATTGTGGAATAGGCAATTATACTTACAAAGGTTTTGGTATGGTAGACTTAGCAAATGCAAACCCTACCGAACGCTCTATCAGTTACACATTTTCAAAAGCTGATAAGGTACCACAGTAATCCAATGTCATTTTCTACTACCTCCTCCTATTGAAATCTATTCTGGAGTAGCCTATAAGTTGATCACCTCTTGAGCCTATGGGCCTGAAATAGACGAGAACTTCGTAGAGGTTTTCAGTTTCAAAAAAACTGCGTTCGAAAAAATCGGAATTTTTGTTGGATATATATTTATAGTCATACCAACCTTGTTTCAGTAGATATTCGGTTTCATAAAGCTCGTCTTTAGAATTCCATTTCATTCTCGATGTTCCATTCTTTTTCCAAAGATTAAAGGCACCTAAGATGAAGTATTCTTCGTTTGATTTTTCAGTTTTAAGTCTGAAAACAGTTTTTATATACTCGGCTGTGGTAGCATAATTACCCGTTCCTTCTAAATCCCTGATATAAAATTGGCCATTCAGGTCAAGCGTCTGGAAATACCCATCGCTTCTTTTTTGATCTATCGCCAGCTGTGCAAAGGGTTGATTGTTTTCAAAACCAGCGTTTTGAATGTTTCTACCACGGAAATTAATCGTGCTTAAATCAAAAAATCTAAATTCGTTACCACCAGAAAAATCATTGTCAAGCCCTAAGTTCTGATATCTTATTTCTTGCGTGTTCTCATTTATAAAAGTTGGGTCAAGTAAAATGCTGTTATCAAAACGCTGATTTTGGCGAACGACTATTTTAAAGTCTTTACGCGGGTCTAGACTTTTTAAATCTCCGTACGTTAGCGTTACCTCAATTCTTTGATTGGTTTGCCGGTTTCCTACAGAGGAAGAGAGTTTAATATCACCCAAAAGACCTACTTGGTTTTGATAGACCATGAACTGTTTACTTAGTATAATATCCTCCTTTTTTCGATCTCGGTAAACAATTGCTAAATAGTTACCAGGTACTTTAAAAGAGGGGAGCAAGTATTTGTAATGCACATATGGGATTTTTGATTCTTGGCTGAACTCAAATTCTTCTATCTCGAATTCATTCACCCTATTTAAAAACATATTATCCCTTAAGTCCGAAGGAGTCCAATCAGCATTACAATGAACAAAACGAACGAAATAGTAATCAGCATCATCTCTTAAATCGTCAAACTCTAACACTAAATTAGATCGTTCGTCAAACTTTTGAACTGCAGGTGAAATCCTTGTCTGCACATTGGTACCTTTTGGGACTAACTGAATTGTTTTTATACTCGATTCGTATGTTGCATCTCCATAGATCAATTGCTTTTCTGCTTGAAACGCAAACAGGTTAGCTTCAACGAAAAGGAAAAAGAAGAGAATCAAAATAGGATAGTGTTTTAAATAGAGCTTATGCTTAGAGATTTTGTACATTCATTTTTTTTTTCTTCGTAATTAACTAACCTATTGAAAGGCATTTTATTTTTGTGAACTCCTGAGCCAAGGTATTAAATTCACTTCAATTCTTCTTTTTCAATGATGAAATATCTAATCCAACCATAGTGCTACTCTTGGTGTCTATTAAGACAGAAGAAAGAAGCCTGTGCTTCCTGCATGATCTTAGACGAACAACTCATAGCGCTTTGCATAAAGAACGACCATAAAGCACAAAAAGAGCTGTATGATCGTTATGCATCAAAATTGATGCCTATGGCTTTACGTTATGCAAAGTCACAAGAGGACGCGGAGGATATTTTGCAAGATGCCTTTATCAAGATCTTCCACAGGCTTGAGTCTTTTAGGAAAGAAGCACAACTGCTTACTTGGCTGAAAAAGATTGTGATCAATACAGCCATCAATCATAATCGAAAAAAAATGTACCAACAACCGATGATGGATATTGAAAAGATTGCAACCATGCATGTAGAAAATGAAATGACACTCTCAAATATTCATTTCACAGAAATCTTAGCAATGATGCAAAAGCTGCCAGTTGGTTCGAGAACAGTCTTTAACCTTTTCGCAATGGAAGGTTACGGCCATAAGGAAATAGGCGAGTTGTTGGGAATCAGTGAGGGCACATCTAAATCCCAATATTCCAGAGCTAGGACATTGCTTAAAATCATGATTGAAGAAGCAAATAAGGTTGTTCAAATAAACATATCAGAACGATGAGCAATTTTGATGAGGATTTAAAAAATAGGTTCGAAGGGGCAGAATTTAAGCCCAGCGATCAATTATGGGAAGGGATTGAAACGACTCTGCTCGCCAAAAAGAAGAAAAATATTTTCTTCTACTGGCACACTTATGGAATCGCAGCAGGTTTGGCTTTGCTTCTTACGGTCGGCTTACTTGTCAAGGATAGTTTTAGTGCCAAGAAAGTGACAACTAGTCCATTGGCTAAGGAACAGTCTAAAGACCAAAATCAGGAGATTATAACTCCCGTCATTGATTCAACCGGAAATCAGAAGCCTACCATTATGAATCAAACTGATAAATTATGGGTGAACTTGATTGATGAATCAAAAGAATCAAATGGTCGGAAGGTGAGTTTTGGCCATCAGGCGATTAATAGTTTTATAAATGAAGTAGCATCGAATCAGGGATTAAAAACATCATTGGTAAGAAGAACTTCTGTTGATGATTTAGGCCTTAATTCAGCGCCAGTGCAATTTTTAGAGTATATCAATTATATTCCTCCTTTGGTCGTTAGCATGTCTATACTTAAGGCAAGGTGGGAGGCTAAGAATCTGGTGGAGCCTATGAAAATTACTTCAAACGTATTGGTTGCTGATACAAAATTTGAACGTGTATTGGCCTTGAATGGGGGAATAGGAAGTGGTAACTTCGACCCAAATTCAAGTGGTAACGCACTTCAGGCGAATTCACAGTTACAGGGAGCCAATATCGGGGCTAATCAAAATTTAACGAGCCTTATTTCTAATGGTGAAAATATTCAGGCAGGTGCATTGGCACTTGGAGTAGGGTTTGATCTTGCTTTTTCATCAAAATGGAGTTTGAATGCTGGCCTACGTTACACCGAATATAGGTTTGATAATACGTCAAATGCTTACTCCAAAGAGGGAAACTCGCTTTTACCGATTTATTTACCTGCTGGCTATCAAGGTGATTTAGTTATTGTGTCAAACTATAACATTACAAATAATGTAACTAGTTTGGCGATTCCACTTCAGTTATCTTATCAAGTTTTAGCGTTTGGCAAGTTTGATGTTGATCTCAGAGCTGGATTAAGTCTAGATTATTTTATCAATTATAAAATAGAGAGTGATTTACCCATTCTTGATACGCGTTCAATTGACTTTGCTCAATCGAATTTGTTTAATAGGGTTAACTTGGGAGGGGTAGCTGGTTTAGGTTTCAATTACAGATTGAACGAACAATGGGGTTTAAC
>JBLIES010000119.1:0-10723 GCA_047633135.1 Roseivirga sp. | reverse complement strand
AATTATTTATTCATGCTTGGAGGCAAAATTACTGTATCAATTACGTGTACTACACCATTGCTTGCTTTTACGTCAGCGGCAATTACTGTGGCACCACTAATCTTCACTTTACCCATTGCAATAGCTACTGTTACTTTTTCACCTTGAACAGTCGCTGCTTCTTGCCCATTAGATAAATCAGTAGACATTACTTTTCCAGCAACAACATGGTAAGTTAATATCGCTATTAATTTATCTTTGTTCTCTGGCTTCAATAACATCTCTAAAGTTCCAGCTGGCAATGCTGCGAAAGCTGCATCTGTTGGAGCGAAAACTGTGAACGGGCCATCACTTTTCAACACATCAACTAAACCAGCGGCTTTTACAGCGGCTACTAAAGTTTTCAAGTTATCTTGGCTTACGGCTAAGTCAACGATATCTTGTGCTTTCACTGTGTTCAGAGAAGCGAAAAGAACTATTATAACTCCTAAAAATAAGTTTCTTAATTTTTGTGTTTTCATAATTTGATTTTGAGTGATTATTAAAAATTGAAATTTTCCTTAGATACGACCTGACTATAGCCTTTAGATTTCTGACATTAACTTTTTTTCAAAAAACCTTTAGCAAAGGTTTGATCTACTGTCGCGATGGGTGTTCCACCCTCCTTTTCTAAGGTCACTGCGAAAGCTACGACTGCTCCTTTTATTACTTTAAGCTTTTGTACTAAGAGCGTATGATCGAAGATACCAGCATCAATTGGTGATTTTCCTTCCTCTATAGCCCAAAGTTGATATTGATGTCCAGAGGGGGGCTCGGGTAAATTATCGACACTAATAAAAACAGCATTAGATTTCGTATTCCAAAAGACGTTAGCAAAAGAATTAGGCGATATTTCAGAGCCATCTAAGTGAATATGAACGTTATCCTCGTCCAGAAAATGAGCAACCCTAAGGGCCGCATAAGTCAATTCTTGATCTACCGTTTCTATTTTTTGTGCTAAGGTATTATTAGAGTCAACCATGGCTCTTAATTCTTGTCTTGAGTCAACCATTTGACCGTAGAAAAAAGCATTGAAGCAAAAACTTACGAATAAGAGAATAGTAGCGGCTATCGACCAACGTGGCAATACGTTGATTCGCTTAATGACTACTTCTGGACCAGACTGGTCAATCACCTTGAGAAATTCGCCTTTTTCGTCTTCCTTTATTTTATTTAATGCTGCTTGCAGAATGGCTTCACTAGGTAATTTACCTGTGGCAGTGGCATATCTATTTAAGCTAGTACGAAGTTCGTCTATGTGAAGAGCAATCTCTGGGTATAAACCAACGATACGGTCTACTGCCTTCATTTCAGCTTCACTGAGCTCACCGGAAAGGTAAGCCTCAAGAACTCCTGAGTGTATATATTCCTTGGTATCCATTTTAAATAATCGACCTTAAATGTATTAATGCGTTTCTAATTTTGGTTTTCACTGTACCCAATGGCATTTTCAGTTTCTCTGATATTTCAGGGTGAGTAAAACCTTCAAAAAACGACATATTAATAAGTACTCTCTGTATTTCTGGTAATTCGCTCACCAATTCTTTTAATGAATCAAAGTCATCGTTAGACTTTCTACCCAAAGAATCTGATACAAATACGACATCAAGTACCACATTAGATTTCTGACGATCAGCAAAATCTCTCGACCTAGTCTTATCAATGGCAGAATTTTTACAAATCCTGACTAACCAAGTAAACAAACTTCCTTTACTCCTATCGAAATTGGTCGATTTGTGCCAAATCTTTACTAAAGATTCTTGAAGTACATCTTTGGAGATATCTTCATGCTTTACAATTCGGATAATGACATTAAGCAGAATTACGCTGTAGTTGTCGTAAATCAACCTTAATGCACCTTTGTCCTTATCGGCAAGCAAATAAATTATGCGTTCCTCGATGGTAGACTCTGATGAGATATGGTGATGTTGGTTTATCAAAACGTCTGGGTTAATCCCACTTTAAACATCGTTGGGTGTTAATTGTTTACAATCTCGATCCTAATGAATTTTAACAGATAAGACTGGAGTACAGAGGTAGTAATTTGAAGGCAATTTACATCAGTAAAAACTGAAGAAAGAACGAATGTATAAAACACACAACCCATTGATTTAGAGCAAAATAACTAATTAATACAATTGCTTAATCAATAAAATACTAGAAATATAAGACTTGAAAATTCAAGAATGAAATCAAATATGTTAATTTGCCTGCAATGAATTGGAATGCGCTTAAAGACCTTTTAGAAGGCGATCTACACACTGACGAGACTACCCGTAAATTATATTCAACAGACGCATCAGCCTATAAAGAAATGCCCTTGGCAGTTGCAGTTCCCAAAGGCCAAAAAGATTTACTTGCGCTCGTGAAGTTTGCCCGTGATCATAAAACATCACTTATTCCTCGAACTGCAGGAACCTCATTGGCTGGTCAAGTTGTAGGCAGTGGAATAGTAGTGGATGTTTCTAAGCATTATCACAACATTATAGAGATCAATACCGAAGAAAATTATGCTTGGGTTGAACCAGGCATCGTAAGAGATGATCTCAACAAAGCCTTAGCAGAACACGGTTTGTTCTTCGCTCCGGAAACTTCTACTGCTAACCGAGCGATGATTGGGGGAATGATCGGAAACAATGCATGTGGCTCTAACTCCGTGGTTTATGGTAGTACTAGAGAACATTTAATTGAAGTCAATACAATCTTAGCGGATGGTTCAGAAACCTGGTTTGGTCCAGTGGACACCGGAGCATTTTTAGATCGCTGTAATGGACTTTCCACTGTGAGTTTACTGCATAATCAAATTTACTTCGATACACGGGAGATGCTTGTTGATACGAAGAATCAAAGTGAAATTGTAGCTGGATTTCCCAATGCTAATATACCAAGACGAAACACTGGTTATGCATTAGATATGCTAATAAGGCAACAGCCATTCAATAAAAACGGGGAACTTTTCAATTTTAGTAGTTTAATTGCTGGTTCAGAAGGAACATTATGTTTGATCACTGCGGCAAAAATTAAGCTTACCCCCATCCCAGCCAACCATAAGCGCCTTGTCTGTGTCCATTCCGAAAGTATTGATGATTCATTACGCGCCAACCTCATTGCCCTAAAATACGCACCATCTGCTTGCGAACTCATGGATCATTATATCCTGGAAGCGACAAAACGCAATACGATGTACAAAGCCAACCGTTTCTTTGTTCAAGGTGATCCTCAAGCAATATTAGTGATTGAATTGAATGGAAAAAACGATTCGGAAGCTGATCAAAAAGTAAGCGATCTTATTGATGAACTCAAGAAGGAGAATCACGGGTACGCCTATCCAATCGTTCAGGGGGAAGACATAAAACTCGTTTGGGACTTGAGAAAGGCTGGACTCGGTTTACTTTCAAATATACCAGGGGACGCAAAGCCAGCCCCGGTAATAGAAGACACTGCAGTTGATGTAAAAGACCTGCCTGCCTACATCAAAGAATTCAATGAGATTTTGAAGAAGCATGGCCTATTTGCTGTGCACTATGCGCATGCTGGTTCTGGAGAATTGCATCTTCGTCCTATCCTCAATCTAAAAACAGCAGAGGGGCAAGAACTCTTTAGAACGATAGCCGAAGAAATTGCTGTTTTAGTAAAGAAATATAAAGGTTCACTATCAGGTGAGCATGGTGATGGCCGATTGAGAGGAGAGTTCATTCCTAAAATGATTGGAGACCATAACTATGCCTTAGTCAAACGCATGAAGCAAATCTGGGATCCCGAAAATATCTTCAACCCAGGTAAAATAGTGGATACGCCACCTATGGATACTTTTCTAAGGTACACCGCAGGTCAAGATACGCCCCAATTTGATACAGTGTTTGATTTCTCAGAACATGATGGCATCTTAAGGTCGGCTGAATTATGCAACGGTTCTGGTGATTGTAGAAAAACAGAATTGAGCGGTGGCACTATGTGTCCTAGCTATATGGCCACGCGAGACGAGAAAGATACCACCCGGGCAAGGGCTAATATTTTGAGAGAAATACTCACTAATTCTACCGCTGCCAATCCCTTTGCGAATGAAGAAATCAAGGAAGTAATGGACCTTTGCATTTCTTGCAAAGGCTGTTCTTCAGAATGCCCTTCGAATGTAGACATGGCCAAGCTAAAGGCAGAATGGCAATATCAATATTACAAAGAAAATGGTATTCCGTTCCGTTCTAAGCAGATTGCAAATTTCTCAAAAAGCATGGCTCTGGCGAGTAAAGCACCTTGGGCGTATAATTTTATTTTCGGTAATAAACTAACGGGCAACATAGCTAAGTCTGTGGCAGGTTTCGCCAAAAAAAGAAGCATGCCTTCACTTGCTACTACAACGCTTAAAAAGTGGATTACTAAGGAGTTCAATGCTACACCTTCAACTAAAAAAGTATACTTTTTTTGTGACGAGTTTACTAACTATAACGATGTCGCCATTGGGCAAACAGCGATTAAGCTCTTAGATAAGCTTGGATATGAAGTGTTATTTGTTGCGCATGAAGACTCTGGCAGGCCACAGCTTTCCAAAGGGTTTTTGGATGACGCCAAAAGACTAGCCGATGCAAATGTCACAATCTTTCAAGGCTTGATAAGTCAAGAAATTCCTTTGGTGGGCGTAGAACCCTCAGCAATCCTTACTTTCCGAGATGAATACACAAGCCTGACAAGGGGCATACTACAAGAACAAGCGAAGGTATTGGCAAAGCATGTTTTTACGATTGAAGAGTTCATTGCCCAAGAAATTGACAAAAAGAACATTCGCGCAGCGCAGTTTACAGAAAAAGAACAATTGATTAAAGTACATGGTCACTGCCATCAGAAGTCACTCTCTTCCATGGTGCCAACTAAAAAGATGCTGAGCTTACCTAAAAACTATACAGTTCACATGATAGCCTCAGGCTGTTGTGGAATGGCAGGTTCATTTGGTTATGAAAAAGAGCATTATGATGTTTCAATGAAAATTGGAGAGTTAGTCCTCTTTCCTGCTGTGCGTCAACAACCTATGGAAGTTATCATCGCTGCTGCAGGTACCAGTTGTCGCCATCAAATCAAAGATGGTACGGGTAGAAAATCTATGCATCCAGTGGAGATTTTGTGGGAGGCGATTGACTAAATACCTCCCGAACATAAACCACCTTAAAATTAATTCATTAGTTTTTTACCCCTCAACTAATCTGTAGTGTTACAATTAGCTTGATAGCTCACATAATGAAAAGTAGGAGGCATTTCTGGTGGTAAGGCTAAGCACATCACACAATTAGCGAGCGTTTGTGGTATTTGAGCTTCAATTTTGACATAGAAAGAACTTCCATCAACTGGCAATTGAGCCGCGAAACAAGACAAATTTGTACTAAAAACATTGTATAAAACTTCACCATTCGACTTTTGCCATGTAGCTTGAGCTAGATCAAACGGTGTAGGGTTGATGACTTGAAGAATGGCCTGTCCGCAAACCTCTTCAATTAACTGTACTTGAATACAGTGAGTCACAGGATTTTCTTCTTCTTCTTGGCACGACCAAGCAAAAAAAGCGATTAATAGTAGAATAAATACTTTCTTCATAGATTTCAAGTTTAGATACCTTAAAGACACTTCATCTCTATTTTCAGTTGTAACGGCCTCTTCCCTTCTTTTGGAATCCATTTAATCCTCCCTATTCAAAAAGATACTTAGGGTAAGCTAAAACGACAAAACGGCCCTAAAGTCCTGAAGTCATAACTTCAGTCAAAATCGAGTGATTTTTTTAATATCGTGAATGCTATATGTCATTTCAAAACCAAATTTAGTATCGCTATCTTTCTAAAATTAACTTATTTCAATATGAAGGAAGGATTGATAAAAGATGCTTACGAACTGATAATTAAGGAGATACAGACTTCCCTAACGGTTGCGTATATTATTGCAGTAGGGATTGGAATGCTCTTTCAATACCAGTATTACTCAGAGTTTGGTATCAACATTTTTGACTTTGCCGATGTTTTCGAATTCTTGATTGCGCCTTTTGCCGACTTTAAAATATTGCTATTCTCCTTGGGTTCTATAAGCATTTCTCTAATGCTCTGGCAAATTGATATTAGCTGGAAAAGAAAATTCCCTAAGAATTACTCACGCACGAATTTTGGCTTGGACAAAAAACCATGGTATAATACATTTAGAGTACTCTCCTTTTCGGTATTGATCATCTATTATCTTTACCTCGCTGCGGATTTTTATGGAAAACATGCCAGTCAACAAGCCAAAGAGGATGAACCGATTACAATAAGGTTTATGGATAATGAAACAGTGAGCGGTATTATGATCGGCAATACAACTGATATAATTTTCTTACTCCGCGACAATAAAGTGACAGCTATTCCGATGGGTTCTATGATCAAAGAATTTGATATCAATTAATCAAATTGGCCATTTATCCCTCAAAAGTAAGTGATTAATACGCATCAATAGGATAACTATATTGTTTATAATAACGCTTTAACGAACCTAAAACCGAAGTCACTCAAAGGCATTACCATTAAGTTACGGATGGCCACTTGGTGTCCAAACAGCCAAAGAAATATACCTCTATGCTATAAAGTGATGGATGCATTGAAGCTCGATGAAACTAAACTGCAAGTATGGTCGCTAGATTCAAGAAAGCAAGAGCCGAACCATGAGCAAGCCACCTATGGTGTAATCCGGGTTCCAACAATGAGTTTTTATAAAGAGGGAAAAGAGATTGGTAGATTCGTGGAGCGACTGAAGCCAGGACAAAACTTAGCATTCATTATCTCGGCTATTTTAGATTGAATAAACTGGAAGATTGGATTGTTTGATTCAGTGCATGTCGAGTTGCCATTTATCGACCGTGTCCCCTATTATTTTGAAATTACAGATCTACTTTTAATATGTAAATTATGTTATATTTACATATTAAATTATTTACATATCTTGGATTACCTAAACCTCTCATCAATTTCTAATCTTATTCGGTTAGAATATTTTCTATCTTTTGAATGTTAAAACATTCCACCATGAATAGAACAAAGATTTCAATCCTAGGCATCCTTCTATTATGCCTTTTTCAAATACAAGCACTTGCACAAACTAGCCTCGATGACCAATTCGCTTCTCAGCGCTTCAGGTTCATTGGTCCCGAAGGCAACAGAGCCATTGCAATTGCGGGAGAGCCTGGCAATCCTTTGGTCAATTATATCGGTGCAGCTTCTGGAGGACTATGGAAAACCGAAAATGGTGGCCTCAACTGGCGGCCTATCTTCGATGATCAAGACATATCCTCCATCGGATCAGTCGCTTTAGCCCCTACCGACCCTAAGCAGGTTTGGGTAGGAACAGGCGAAACCTTTGTGATCCGTCCGGCCCATGCCATGGGCAATGGCATCTACTTTTCTCCTGATGCAGGTAAAACTTGGGAACATAAAGGGTTAGAAAAAACAGGCCGTATCGGTCGGGTACTTGTTCATCCTACAAACGCTAAAGTAATCTATGCAGCCTCTTTAGGTCACACTTACGGCCCGCAGCAAGAACGAGGAATCTATAGAACTAAAGATGGTGGCGACACATGGGAACGTATACTTTTCATAGACGAAAACACAGGTGCCTCTGACTTAGCCATCGACCCAAAAAATCCAAATATTCTTTATGCCGCCATGTGGTCTGTGCATATCAATTCTTGGGGATTGAATAGTGGCGGCAATGGTGGTGGTATTTACAGGTCTATGGATGGTGGAGACACTTGGGAACCAATGAACACGAAAGGATTACCAGGAGGTGAAAAAAGGCCTGTAGGAAAAACTGCTGTGGCTGTCTCTTATAGCAACCCAAATGTAGTTTACGCTCTTTTTGAAATTGATAGCCCCGAACTTTGGCGATCAGATAACAAAGGTGAAAGCTGGACTTTAATGAGCCAAGACCATGACTGGAACGAAAGGGCGCCTTATTACACTCGAATTGCGGTAGGTACAGGAAATCCTGATGAAATTTATTCTTTGAGTGTGCGCTTTGTGCAGTCGCTTGATGGTGGTAAAACCCGTGAACGCAGACCACCAAGTGGTGGTGGCGATAACCACGACATGTGGATTGATCCTACCAACCCTGACCGCATGATGGTAGCGCATGACGGTGGTGCAAGCATTACCCTAGATCACGGAAAGTCATTTCAACGTGTGGTTTTACCAATTGCCCAGATGTATCACGTTTCAGTAGATGATAAAATCCCCTACAATGTCTTCGGAAACCGTCAGGATGGTTGGTCTTACATGGGGCCAAGCAATTCACTCCAAGGCTACATTCCTTTAGGCTTATGGAAAGGTGTTGGTGGTTGCGAGAGTGGCTTCGCGAAGCCAGATCCTAATGACAACAACATCGTTTGGTCTGGCTGTTACGATGGTGGACTAGAAAGACATGATTTACGCACAGGCTATTCTAGAGATGTGCGCGTTTGGCCAGAAGCGGGTTACGGCTGGGCACCAAAAGACATGAAATACCGCTGGCATTGGAATTTCCCACTCAGTTTTTCTACCCATGTGCAAAGCAGAGTGTACGTAGGAAGTCAGTTTGTACATCAATCAGACGATGGTGGCCAAAGCTGGCAAATCGTTAGCCCAGATTTGACTTTGAATGATAAGTCACATCAAGAAAGCTCAGGCGGTGTGGCGACCGATAACTTAATGACTTTTGATGGCGCTACTCTTTTTGCTATTGAAGAATCGCCTTTAGAAGCAGGTTTAATTTGGGCAGGCACAAATGACGGCCAAGTACAATTAACGCGTGATGCTGGTGACAACTGGGTCAACCTTACTGCCAATATCAAAGGTTTACCAGAATGGGGCACTATTGCCAACATTCAACCTTCGAAATACAATGCAAGCACCGCCTATATCTCTGTTGACCTTCACCAAATGGGTGATTTTGACCCTTACATTTATAAAACTGAGGATTACGGAAAGTCATGGAAGAAAATCTCTGATGGCATTCCAAAGTCAGAATCGAGTTTTGTACACGTGATCAAGGAAGACCCAAAACGCAAAGGAATGCTTTACGCTGGTATCGACAAAGGGATTTACATCAGCCACAATGATGGCGCAACTTGGGCGAGATTAAGAAATAACCTACCTCCTGCTCCTGTCTATTGGATGGAAGTACAAGAACGTTTTGACGATTTAGTAGTGGGTACTTATGGCCGAGGTTTCTATATTTTAGATGACCTAGGCGCAATAAGAAATGCAGATAAGATAAGCACTGAGCCGATGGTCTTTGAAATGCGCGATACTTATCGTTTCAATTCAAAAGAAAGTATTAAAACCGATGGCCCAAGTAATAATTCGGGACAAAACCCTGCTGATGGTGCCATTATTAATTATTACTTACCCGAGAAGTATGAAGGAGAGCTTATGTTAGAAATTCAGTCGATGACTGGTGATGTCATCCGTACTTTAAAGCCCTCTAAAAGACAAGGTGTGAACCGCACGGTTTGGAATCTGCGTTACGAATCTACTTACCGACCACAACTCAGAACTCAGCCTCCAGGTCGCCCTTGGGTGCAGTTGAATGGTGAAGGCTGGCGTCCGTTGACCACTTGGGATTTAGACCTCAATGCGGGTCAGCTAGGGCCAAGGGTGGTGCCTGGTCAATACAGGGCCGTCTTGAAAATGATGGACAATGATGGTAATCTTCAGAAAGAAATGAGCCAAGAATTTAATGTGCTCAAAGACCCTCACGCTGAAGGTACTATTGCAAACATTCAAGCGCAAGTAGATTTCTCTTTGCAACTGCGCGATGCGATGAACATTGCGGTCAGCAGTATCAACTCCATTGAGGTATTACGAAGCGAATTGGAAGCTATTATTGCAGAAGAAAGCGATAAGAAAATCCAGAAAGAAGCCATCCGTTTAAAAGCCATTGCAGAAGACATTGCAGGTAAGCTTTACGACATCCACTTAACAGGTGCTCGCGAAGATGCTTTCCGCTCTCCAATGAAACTTTATGGCCGTTTAAGTGCGCTTGCCAGCGATATTAATAGTAGTGGTATCGACTTCAAACCTACCAATCAGCAAGGTGAAGTCTCTGAAATCCTAAATGAACGCTTGCAGAATGCAGTGAAACAGTTCGAGCAAATTCAAGAAAACGACATCCAAAAATTCAATAAAGCCCTAGAGAAGAAAAACAGAACATTGACGATTGAAAAGACTGGGAATTAGTTAGAAGTCGGAAGAAAAATTCAGAATATAGATGAAAGATGATTAGAAATAAGCTTTAAATCCCACAGATTCTTTGATCCAAGGCATCAGCATGACGATATAATGACCGTCATGCTGAGTGTTTTGACCTTTTAGTCTTCTTTAAGCATCAGTAGAAGAAGGTCGGTCAAAACCGAAAGCATCTGTCTGTTCTTAGCAGAAAAAGCCCAATCCATTGCTTTTAATCAAATCAAAAACTCACTAGCTTAAGTGAACAAATTCAAAACCCACCAATAAAATGAGTGCAATCAGACCCTACATCCTAGCAGAAACGAATTGGAAGGCCTTAAAAGACACTACTTTTGATGTAGCCATTCTTCCATGGGGAGCAACTGAGGCACATAATTTTCATTTGCCCTATGCAACAGATGTTTATGAATCAGATTATATCGCGGCAGCCTCTGCTAAAATCGCATGGGAAAAAGGGGCAAAAGTCATTGTACTTCCTG
>JBLIES010000118.1:0-10736 GCA_047633135.1 Roseivirga sp. | reverse complement strand
CATTAATTAGAAAAGAATAGAAAACCAGCTTTGGTTCCGACCCATCGGGAGGGCTGGTTTTTTTAATGCGATTGAGCGTAATGGTGTGATAAGATCAATCCGCACTACAAGTATGAACTAGCGAGCTTCTGCTGTTTTCAAGGAACTTTATGAATTTAGATATGCCTTGCCTATGTGGGCAGCCAAGGTTCCTCCAGCAAGTCGAGGGCCTATTTGAACGTCCCTTATGGCGCTCACTTGCCCCTCTGTTGCTCACTTGTGCACTGCAGTAACTGTTCATTTCCCAATGCAAAACTCACTAAAAATATTCGCTAGTAAATCAGCGGTGGTTTTTTCAGTGAATATCTCAGTCTTCATATTTGCAGGTGTTTGTCTTTGTCAATAGTACACTTTGGCAGGTTCAAATCATTATGAGGTCACAAAGAAGAGTCATTTCTTCAAAATCAAATCCATGAGAATGGGCAAATGATCACTAAAGCCCCCTACATATTTAGGCCCTTGATAAGTTCTAAAAGGTCTTCTGGCTCCGGTTGCCCCTTCCATGATTAAAAAATCTAAATCAAATACTTGGGCTGTCTGATTTAGAATAGTGGTTTTAGAGTCTGACTGCATCAATCTACCAGAAACTATAAACTGATCTAAAATGCTCCATTTGTTTTGGAAACTATGCGTCCCAGTGAGGTACCGTATGTCATACATCAGGTTAAACAAATCCGTACTTTTCAATTTATCCTTCTCCGTTTGAAAGGCCAAGCCATCAATCATGCTTTCTTCATCGGGTTCATCGTTAAAATCACCAGTGATTACGATCAGTGCATTAGGGTTAATGGCTAGCAACGAGTCTGCCTTTTGCCTCACCAACTGAGCGGCAACCATTCTTTTTGGTTTGGTTTCAAATTCACCACCAAATTTAGATGGCCAGTGATTTACAAAGAAGTGAAGGGTGTCCTTGTTTGGTAACTCACCTATTAAATGCAGTATGTCTCTTGTTTTGGAGTCAGGGTCGAACGGAAATTTCAATCGGTAATATTCGTAGTTCAGCAACTTAAATTTATCTGGCCGATAAATAGCAGCGACATCAATGCCTCGGGCATCGTTTGAATCTTGGTGCACAATTTCGTAGCCAACCCCTTTTAATTGGGTGAATTGGGTCAGTGATTCTAACACATAACGATTTTCAACTTCACAAAATCCAATAATCTCTGGCGCTTCCCAGCCTCCCATAGCAATAATGGTTTTAGCTAAACTATTCTGCTTCGTTTGGTAGCGAAATTTAGTCCAAAAGTGATCCCCTGAAGGCAAGAACTGCTCGTCAATAGTTGTAGAATCGTTAAAATAGTCGAAGAGATTTTCGACATTATAAAATGCCAGCCTAAAGCGGTCGGTTCCTCTGAAGGTTTCATTGAAAGATTCACTTGCCAAATAGGCTTTCTGACTTTGCAGTGGGTTGGGCCATGAACTGATCAACAAAAATACAATTAGCCGAATAATTGATGAGTGTTGCCTAAAAGAAGGTTTCATAATTATACCTTTACGATTGAAATAGGAATTTAAGCAAAAACTAGAGATTAGACTCATGGAAATAGGTAAAAATCATATATTAAAAGTAGCTAGAGAAGTTGATTTTGGTATGTACTTGACTAATGGAGTAGATGATGTGCTAATTCCTAGAAAATATATTCCAGAGGGTACCAAGATTGGTGATGATATTGAGGTGTTCGTTTATATTGATTCCTTGGGGAGGCCCGTAGCGGTGACGGAAATGCCACTGGCCAGGGTTGGCGATATTGCTTCGTTAGAAGTAAAGCAAGTAACTCAAGTAGGGGCATTTATGGACATAGGTCTTGAAAAGGACTTGATGGTGCCTTTCAATGAGCAGAGTTCTCCTATGGAAGTTGGAAGACGGTATGTAGTGAAGGTGTTGCTTGATCATAAAACCAATAGAATGGTGGGCACGACTAAGGTGGCACCATTTTTAAGTTTGAAGGTGGAAAGGCTGGAAGTAGGGGATAAGGTAAGACTTTTGATTTGGCAGAAAACGGATTTAGGCTTTAAGGCGGTAATCGATGGCCTTTATCAAGGTTTGATTTTTCACAACGAGATTTTTGACCAGATCCAACTTGGAGATGAGCGCTTTGGCTTTATAAAATCGATTAGACCTGATGGTAAAATAGATATATCACTTCAAAAGCAAGGCTACGAAGTAGTGAAGGATATGAGCCAGATAATCCTCAATAAAATCAGAATGAATGGTATTTTATTGCTAGGGGATAAAAGTAGTCCCGAAGAGATTAAGGAGGAGTTAGGAATGAGTAAGAAGAATTTTAAGAAGATTCTTGGTGGCTTATACAAAACAGGTGAAATAGAAATATTTGATTTTGAGATTCATTTAAAAGAAGAAGGTCAGCCCGAGGAATGACTAACCTTCACTTAAACTACCTATAAAACTAAAACTAACATAGTTTGAATTGACTAGCGATTGGCTTTGTAAACGATTGCACAATGGCTAGCAAAACCTGATAAGTCCGAAGAATAATCAGAAAAATGAAGTTACGTGAAAAATCCGAAAAGTGAAATATTATTTTTAAAAAAATAGGAGTGCATCGATTCTAAGCTGTCGATCGACTGTTTCGCCTTATTTAATATTTATTGGATGTCGATTTCATTGGCAATTCCTAACGCTGTAAAACGGACTGTTAACTTTCTAGGTTTCTCAATCGCATTTTCGCAGTCTAGCGCAGGATCGATATAGTACCACCAATAAGTCTGGCTTCTTTCATACAATTCTTCGCCTTCGGGTTTCCCTAAAACTTTAATAATTGATTTTTGATATAGCCCTAGCAGGTTTTCTTTTATTTCAAGAATATCCTGAACCATTTCAGCGCGGTCACCAGAACAGGCTTGGCGATCTGCAATCCACTTATCTGAATTGAAATCACCTACTTCTGTTTTTTTCATACAACCAAATAGTAAGACTAGAAGTAAGATTATGGCGCTTGATCTAATGATTTTCATTGGGTTATTTTTGGATGCTCAAAGTTACTTTGCGCATGCTCAGTAACCAAATTTCTAATACCACAACAAACAGTAAAGTACCTGTTATTATTATTGGGTCAGGGCCACTGAATTTGAAGATTACGAGACTAGGGATTAAAATGATCCTTACTGCTTCTAAAACAAAAGACCAGGCTTTACTTTCAAACAAGCCACCGAAACTAATCACAGAGACAATAATTACCGAAGCGAATAAAAGCTTATCGGCCAGCACAAGGCTATTGAGGTTAAAAAGGAACAATGTGGTACCGATTAATAAAACGAGGTACTGCAGTAAAACGTAGAGATTGAGACTGGAAACCGTTGTGGTATTAAATTTAGTGTAAGCGCTTGCGTCCACCGGCAGGGGTGCTCTTTGCCCGCCCATATAGGAAGGCAGCCAACCTGGTTTTTCAAAAACATACCTAATTCTATCTTTTGTCTTTGGTATTGACTTGATGTCGGATATCATATCTGAGTAATGGGCTACGTTGGCCCATATGGGGTTCCAGCTATTAAGATTTTTAGTGATTCCGTAAATTGGTCGCTCTTCCTCTTGTTTGAAAGTACCGAACATCTTATCCCAAATAATGAATGTACCAGCATGATTTTTATCTATGTATTTTGGGTTGCGGGCATGGTGTACTCTATGATGAGAAGGAGTATTGAAAACGGCCTCAAACCACTTTGGTAATCGGTCTATAGACTCAGTGTGAATCCAGAATTGATAGAGCAAATTAAAGGCTGAAACAGAAACAAGTATGATTGGGTTAATACCGATCAATGCCATTGGCATGTAAAACATAAATGTCCATAAAGTTTGGGTAGAACTTTGCCTCAAAGCAACAGACAAGTTATACTCTTCGCTCTGATGGTGGACACTATGACCACCCCAAAATAAATTAACCTGATGACTCATTCTATGTGCCCAGTAATAGAAAAAGTCATAAGCTATAAAGGCTGTGATCCATAAAATGGCACTACTCTGTAACTCAAAAATTCTGAATTGATCAAAAATTAAAGTATAAACTCCAATGCTCACTACTTTTATAAATGCACCCGTAACTTGCGATGTCACTCCGCAATTGATATTAGTGATGGCATCATTTAGGCGGTAAGATTTTACGGCCTGAATCCGGTGAACTATTAGTTCGATGCCGATAAGTAAAAAATAAACGGGTATCGCAATTAAGGTAGGGTCTAATAGCATAAAACGAAATTACAATGTCTAATATAAAGCCTTAGTTTTAAGAATCAATGACGCATAGCAAAGCTTATTTAATGGCGCAGGTTGTCGCTTTATTTCAATCTCATCTCAAAGGCTATTTTTCGATATTTTTGATAGCTTCCATGGCAGTTTCTTTATTTTCTTGTCAGGGGGGAAGTACTTTTCCAAAATTCGATCAGGCAATTGTATACACTTCAGAAAAGGACAATTATAATCTATATCAAATCGATGAGTTAGGCCAATGGGAGACACAGCTAACATTTTCTGAGGGCCAAGAATGGTTTCCACAGTGGAATGAATCCTTTTCGACTATCGTATATTACTCTCAGGAAGAAGGTGAGCAGACCAACATTAAGGTACTCAATAGGCCAGAGCTTGACAGTCTTGGTTTTACAGGAATATCAGACTTTCAATTTTTTCCAAATGGTAAATCAATCTTGTTCAGCCTTAAGGAAGCCGATGGCGCAAGTCAGAATTATTACATGCATGACATAGGAAGCGAATCTTCGATTCAATTAACAGAAGGTAACTTCGTGAATGAGGCAGTATCTATCTCGCCAGATGGAAAGTACTTGGCCTTGGCTTCAGATCGTTCGGGAACTGCTCAACTCTATAGCTTACAAGTTGGTGGAAAGAGAATGACTCAATTGACAAACGGTGCTATTGTAGGAAGCTCAACAAGCTGGTCACCTGATGGTACTCAAATAGCCTTTACTATGCAGAACGAAAGAGCGGTGGTAAATGAAGATATCTATATCATTGATATTGATGGGAGAAACCTCAAGCAGGTTACCAATACGTCTTACGCAGAGAAAGAGATCGCTTGGTCTCCTGACGGCAAGAAGATAGCATTTCACGCAACGACTGTCTCCGATGGCGATCAGATATATACAATTAACTTAGAGAACAATCGGTTCGTTAAAATTACTTCAGGGGATTTTTATCATGCAGAACCTACTTGGGTAAAGCTCAAACGTTAGCTTTTAGGTCGAAATGCTTGGAGCACTTCTTCATGAGTCGTGAGTTTTGGGCCACCAATCAGGTCAATACAATAGGGGACGGCAGGGAAGATCGCATCTAAACATTCTCTAATCGACTTAGGCTTTCCTGGGAGGTTAATAACGAGTGACTTGCCACGAATACCAGCAGTTTGACGCGAAAGTATTGCCGTAGGCACAAATTTTAAACTTTCTTGTCGCATTAATTCACCAAAACCTGGCATCATTTTATTACAAACTGCTTCAGTAGCTTCTGGAGTTACATCTCTTGGCGCAGGCCCCGTTCCTCCTGTGGTCACTATCAGACAACATTTTTCCTTATCTGCCATCTGTTTGATGGTACTTTCAATCAAATGCTGCTCGTCTGGTATAATATGGTAGAGAGGTTCCCATTCATTGGTTAAATAAGCATTAAGTGTGTCAATAATGGCAGGGCCTGACAAATCTTTATACTCACCTTTGCTTGCTCTGTCTGAAACTGTAATGATTCCAATTCTAATTTCCATCGTTTTCTTTTGGTGTTGCAAGAAAGTAATGCTGCAAGATTAATCCAATGCTTTATTACGAAGTATTAAATTACCTTTGCAGTCCAAAAATAATATAACGCTGTGAGTACATTTTCTGAATTAGGTATTTCCAATGGCCTTGTAAAAGGCTTAACTGAGATGAGTATTGTTCAACCCTCTGAAATACAACAATTAGCCATTCCAATTTTGTTAAGTTCCGAAAATGACTTTATCGGTCAAGCGCAAACTGGAACAGGAAAAACCGCAGCATTTGGATTGCCTTTATTACAAAGGATCGATCCAAAGCGCGATGAGGTACAAGGCCTTATTTTAGCACCTACTAGAGAACTTTGCCAACAAATCGCTAAGCAGCTTTTTAAGTTTACTAAGTATTCTGATAAAATATTCATTGAGGCTGTCTATGGCGGTGCTGATATGACACAACAAATTCAAAGACTGCAAAGGCCTACTCATATCATTGTAGCGACTCCAGGCAGATTAATGGATTTGATTAACAAAGAGGTAGTGGATATTTCTCAGGTGAAGACTGTTGTTTTAGATGAGGCTGACGAAATGTTAAGCATGGGCTTTAAACAAGATTTGCATGCTATCTTGGATTTTGTTCCTACAGAGAGAACGACATGGCTGTTTTCGGCAACAATGCCTGATGGCATCAAAGAAATCATTAAGAAATTTTTAAGGCCTGACCCTATTAGAATCGAAGTGGGGAGAAGTGCCGGGGTGAACGCTAATATCACTCACGAGTTTGTGATTTGTAACTCCAAAGATAAGGTCCAAGAAATCTTGCACTTCCTTTCATATCACAAAGACGAGCGTGGCATGATATTCTGCCAAACTAAGCAAGCAGCAAGGGTATTGACTAAACAATTGCAAGCTAAGAATATTAGCGTAGATGTAATTGAAGGTGATATGGGCCAGCGTGATCGTGATAAAGTGATGCGCATGTTCAAAACAGAAAAAACTGAAATTCTCGTATCTACTGATATCTCTGCGCGTGGCATAGATGTTAAAGGATTGAGTTTTGTGCTGCATTATCAATTGCCTCAACAGTTTGAGTATTATACCCACCGCAGTGGAAGAACAGGCAGGGCAGGAGCTAAGGGAGTTTCTATCTTATTCATTTCTGAAAAAGACAGGTCTAAGCTGCTTGAAATAGAAAGGGAATTGAAAATTAAAATTAAGCCTTTAAGTTAGGCTGATATCAATGTTTCATTAAAGTAGGAACAATATCAAAGTCCTGCTTTTTACTTTTTATTTCGTTTTCCATCACATCATAGTAATTGTTTTCAAACTGAATAGTGGTGATGCTTGTCTCCTTGCTATGCAATTCGTTGACTATGCCCTGATAAATGTAACTAGCAATGCGATCTGGATTGAGCTGAAATGTGTTAAAGTAACCTCCACTAAACAAACATACTCTGATCGTATTGATCAATTTTAAGTTGCGTCCGTTTGGACTGTTTTCCTTTGTATAGTTCTTATTGTAGGTCATTACTGCCTTTATGATATTTTCTGCAGTGGCCTCTATCGCTCGAAGAAAATCGTTTTGACTACTGTATAAGTCACCCAATGGTGGGACAACATAGATCATAGCATAATTCGCTGCTATTTGGTTAGGTCTCAACTCTTCTTTGAAGATGTCAATAAACACTATACCATCATAATCAATGCATGAGGAGTGATCTGACGGTTTGCTGATCAAAGAGAATTGCATTGGACTTTCGTAATCGAAATCGTCAAGGGTGAAGATGTCTTTGTTACCAGAAAGCCGGTGTAATAATTTATGCACTTTCTGATAGGGGTGGCGGCCAACGAAGTTCTGTTGAGCACTAAGAATACCATAGAAAGCGCCAGTCATGCCTTCTTGTCCCACTTCAAATAAGGAACCAGAGTAGGAGGTACCGGCATTCACAGAAGCCATGACTACTCCTTGAGCATCATTTGCATTCTTGTAGAAGATGTCACAATATTGTGAAACACGTGGGTTGATGAGTTCTGCGGTGACTTGTGTGCCTGGAAACGAATTGATTACCATCGGTAAGAAGTATAATTAAAGTTGACAAATGTACTAGTTAAACTACTAAAGAATGGCTTAAAATCAGATGATTTATTTAATCGGTCGGCACGATAATATATTTCAGAACAGGATTTGATTGATGCAACTTGCTGTGAAGCTACTCAGTAAGCATCAGCCTAAAAACCCTTGTAGTATGTAAACACAACGTTTTATTTATGAGTGAGTTATGATCCCGTAGCCCAAAACAACGAATGTATTTCGGCCTAGTGTAAATACATTGAACAAACTAATCATTAAGCCACAGTTTAATCTTAAGAATGATTTTTATCTAGCCTTTATCTTTCTTTTTAACGAACTGGGGATAATCAATAATGAGTTGAGATTTACTTTTGGCATCCCATTTACTCAGAAAAAGAAGTAGAAGGTCGAGAATATAAGGAATACAATTAGAGACATTGTGATGGTTTTAGAGGGGGTCGTACCATAGTCAGTGTACAACTTTAGGAGCCAATTCAGTTTCCAACTGATCCAATTTTCAAGTCCATCATAGGTCTTATATTCATAAGAGAATTGCCTCAACTTTACATCTTCCATTTTAATATAAGTCTGATTGACTTGTTGAATTTGTCTATTTTCTTGGGAAACTTTATAAAGCCTATAATAGGTGGGGATTGGCGTTTGAAATGAATCTGAGGCCCCAATCTCTTCATCATTTATCGCTAAATAGTGCTCTGTTAAAAAAACCAATATCTGCTGGTAAATTGGTTAAAACTGCTGTCGATTTCTAAATCATCAATAATGGTTGCGTTATAAAACCCTAAGGTTTTACTTTTCGACTCAACGATTGTTCGGTAGATTTCTAATAATTTGATCGTTTTTGGTGTTTAATAAGGCTGAGGTTCACTGGAAATAGAGAGGAATAAGCAAAGCAGAATAACTGGGCTGAGCCTCTAATTAATGCTGTTCATGGAAGGGGGATGGTTGATTATCTTAGTATGATTAGAATCTGTATTCACACATTTAGTTTGATGGATTTTATTTTTTAGATTGACACGAAAAATTATATAAATCAACTCACGGTTGAACAGCATATTAATGATGAGAATTAACGGAATCAAATCTAAATGGACTAAAATCAGTGTTCTTAATCTCTTATTGGCCTTGCTATTAATAAATAGCTGTGCGTCAACTAAGGCTTTTGAAGTAGGTCAAATTAAAACCCCAATGGGCGAGGTTTTAGTTTGGTTTTATGATGATACTCCCAAGCACAAGGCTGCATTTTTCGAATTAGCGGAGTCGGAATATTTCAATGATTATAGCTTCAATAGAGTGATTGATAACTTTGTTGCACAAGGTGGCTGCCCCGATACCGCTGAAGGCTTTGCTTATTCGGTACACCTTTTAGAGCCTGAGTTTGAAGCTGGCCATAAGCATGTTTATGGTGCTTTTGGTGCTGGTAGAGACGATAATCCTGATAAGTTATCGGCTGCTTGTCAGTTTTACATTGTTCAGAACAAAAACGGATTGCCTAGATTAGATGATGATTATATGATTTATGGCCAGGTGATCAAGGGAATGGATGTGATAGATCAAATGGTGAAAGTTGAAAAAGACTCCATCAATCAACCCATTACTAAAATCTCCATGGAGGTCTCCATAATTAAAATGACTCAAAAGGAAGTAGCCGCTTTAGGCTTTGCGATTCCGAAGCAGCTTGGAAGTATGAAATAAACCAAAGATAGGACCGATGACTAAGGTTAACATAAGCCATTTTGCTTCTATGACTGTAGATAAATAGCCTAAAAGCTGAATGCTCGGGATGGTAATCAGAAAGCCAAGGCTGACAGCAACAGTCAAGGCTGTGCCCATAGAAGCTTTAGGCGCAGTGAGGGCGTTGAGTGAAGAAAACTGTGCTGAATCGCCAATCACAGCGAAGCCCCAAAAAACTAAGAGCGCAAGAAAAATACCAGGGGGTAAAGTGAAAAACAGTGGAGAGAATAAGCACATCAAACCAGAGGCGAATAAAAAAGCATAAGCCACCTTCGCACTGCCCTTTGATACTGACAAATAGCCTCCCAAAACACAGCCTAAAGCTCCAGTTGCCATGATCATGAACGTCCAAAAACTGATGTTCAAATCCATGGATTGTGTTTTGTTGTAATAGCCGATAATTAAAGGCAGAAAGGCCCAAAAGGTATATAATTCCCACATATGACCCAAATAGCCAAAGGCTGCTGATCGAAAGTCTTTGGTTTTAAACACTTCGAATAACTTCCTAGGATCAAACTTTGAACCCTTAACTCTATGTGGCCCATCACCGACTAACAGGAGTATTGATATTCCTCCTAATATTGCGATGAGCGAAGTACCAAAAAGCACAAATTCCCAAGACAGTGAAGCACCTAGGTAGTTGAGTAAATGTGGAAAGGCCGAACCAATGACCAAGGCAGCAACCAAATACCCGAGGGCTTTCCCTAGTTTGCCTTCAAACCAATCCGCGGCAATCTTCATCCCGACAGGATAGATGCCAGCAATAAAAATTCCAGTAAGAAATCGAAGAACCAGTAGGAGAGTGTAAGAAGGAGGCAACACTATGATGGCTGCGTTCAATACGGCTCCAAATAGTGCACAAAAAAAGAACACTAAAGAAGGCCTGAAACGATCTGCGATGGAAAGCAAAGCGAAAACGAAGGTACCAACTATAAAACCTAATTGTACGGCTGATGTAATTGAAGCTAGCGCGTCAATAGGCATTTGCCAATCGGCTTGTAATTCTTTTATAATGGCATTGCCAGCAAACCAAAGCGAAGTACCTGCAAATTGTGCAAAGACTATTACAGGTAGAATTCGTTTTGGAATGGGACTATGAGCCGTCATTTGAATTTAAGCTTCAAATAAACCGGCCCTGCGCAATAATGCCTTAACGTCTGGTT
>JBLIES010000117.1:0-10853 GCA_047633135.1 Roseivirga sp. | reverse complement strand
CCTCGATTTTTGATTCTTCTATAATTTTTTTGGCCTCAGCGATGGGTTTGCCTAAAAGTTTACCGTCTCCAAAATCAAAAAACTCGGCATAGTCATAGCCAGCTTTTCTTAAAGACTTTAATGTGCCAGCCATGTCTTTTTGAATAGCATCTCGCACGGTAAAAACCTGAAAACCAAAAGATTGAATTTTTTCTTCCATTAGATTAGACAATAAAGGATTAGCGGCCAAGACACCTGCTGTTCCAATGGCGGACTTCTGTATAAACTGTCTTCTTTCCATAATTCACGTTTCAAGCTTTAAACTAAAGAATTATGTTTAAAAAACACGGTTGAAAGTGGCTATCGGTCGGTGGGTTATGCCGAAGCGTTGCGTTTTTATTTCGACAGGGATAAAAGTACCATGTGGGTCAGGTGGCCTCAACTGATCATTGGTATAAAAAAAAGTCCTCATTCGAGGACTTTCAATTACTTGATGGCGGCTAGCGCATTCTCATAATTAGGTTCTTGACCTATTTCTGGTACTTGCTCTGTGTATGCTATTTTCCCGTTTTCATCAATCACTATGATTACACGCGAATGCAAGTTCATGAAGGGAGGGTCAATGATTTCTAAACCGTAATCTTTACCAAATTGTCCTGTGTTATAATCGGAGGCCATCATTACATTTTCAATGCCTTCGGCACCACAAAACCGGGCCTGAGCGAAGGGTAAGTCCCTGGATACGCAAATGACTTTAGTGTTTTCTAATTCAGCTGCTTGCTCGTTAAACTTTCTTATCGAAGCAGCACAAACGCTTGTGTCTACGCTTGGGAATATATTCAAAACCACTTTAGATCCTTTTAGGTCATTGAGTGTAAGTAATGAAAGATCAACTTTGGTAAGGCTGAATGCCTTAGCGCTTTCACCAACATTGGGTAGCGAGCCTGATGTCTTGATTGGATTTCCTCCTATTGTTATGTCGCTCATTTTTGTTTCTTTTTTTTTAGAACTATTGTTAATTCAATTTATTAGCAGAAGCTAAGTATTCTTTGGCCATTGCTAAATCTTCTGGAGAATCTATTGAGATTCCAACATGGTCTATTTCAACCATTTTGATTTTTTTTCCTGTTTCTAAGTACCTAATACACTCAATTTTTTCGGCAGTTTCTAAGGGTGTCATTGGCGTATTCTTGAAATCTAAAAGCGCTTGCTTTCTGAAAGCATAGATACCGATATGTTTGTAATAAGGAATTTCAATTTCTTTATTTCTAGGGAAAGGGATAGGTGACCTTGAAAAATAGATGGCAAAGCTACTTTGATCCACGATCACCTTTACGTTGTTGGAGTTCTCTATTTGCTCCTTAACGGTTAATCGTTTCATTGGAGAGGCCAAGTCAATTTTGCAGTCGGTGTCTTCAACAAAGACTCTAATTAATTTTTGGAGTGTATCGAGTTGAGTAAAGGGTTCGTCTCCCTGTACATTGATAATAATGTCGGCCTCTATACTTAAGGCGGCTTCAGCAATCCTGTCACTACCACTCTCGTGCTTTTCTATGCTCATAATCACTTTGCCATTATTATTCTGAATTTCATCTCGAATAATGGGGCTGTCAGTAACAACATAAACATCTTTAAATAGGCCAGTGGCCACTGTAGCCTGATAGGTGGTAAGGATCACCGACTTGGTGCCTAGCACCGCCATGAGCTTACCGGGGAATCGGCTAGCATCATACCGAGCGGGGATCATTGCAACGACCTTCATAAATGATTTAGCATGTTAACAAAAGTAGAAAGAAATGTTTAAAGGCTTTATTAAAATCTCAATGTATCCTGTAGTCCCAATTTAGGAAATGGGTCTTTGTTTGGCTCTTATTAGCATGGATAAAGCGGCTAATCAATAGTTAACTAATTGTAAAACAGTAGTTAATGGAGGTGTGTTGGTTGTGGAAAGGGGATTATAATAGAGGCATTAGAGATTATATAATTAGAATCTTATTGGAGTGTGAAGTTGATGGTTATTTATCTATTAGGTTAAGGCGTGCCTCGAAGAAGACATCTTTGTGGCACTTTGTTTTAACTTCACTAAGAATATAAGGACATAAAAAAGAGCGAAATATTTATTTCGCTCTTCTTCGTTTTGGTTGAAGGGTAAAGTCTTAATTCACTAGAATGCCACGTTTCTCAAGCACTGGAATACTCGGGATAGTTGCTCCGTAAGCTTCGCGCATTCTCTCAATAATTAAATTGGCAATAATAGCATTACCTCTTGGATTAGGGTGAATTCCATCTACCGAGAAAATCCCATTAGGACCAAAATCAGGCGCTAGGTTCTTGCCTTCTATTTGGATGCCTAAGACTCCATCAGCTCTCGCTCTTGAAGCTGCTGCAGCATCTGGGTCTGTCCCTAGACCTAAGGCCAATTGAGCAGCAAGTGTAGGCGTTAACCCGAATAAATCAGCGAAAGTAGGTTGTATATCCACAATGGTAATTGCACCAGGTACTTGACTGTTAATTGCATCTACCACTCCTTTGATAATGCCATTGAAAGTAGCCCTTGCAGTTACTGTTTTGATCACTTCGTTAGTAGATAATACGAATCTATCACCTATAGGAATAGAAATGCCAGAAAGTAGCGCGGCATTACCACCGATTACTCTTCCAAGCTCGCCTGCCGCTAAGAAAGTCGGTAAATCGCTAGATATGGCCGGTCTAGACTGTCTGTAAGGTTCGATACCTGCTCTTTGGGCAGGAGTGATCGCCTGCAAAGCAAGCAAGATATCAAACTTTGGCCCCAAGTCTTCTAGGTCTTTATCGAACATCAATACTGCGTTTTGACCTACTTGGTAGACTACTTTTCTCCTTGCGGCTTCATTTGCAGTTATTAATTGATTCGCGGCTAATCCATCTAGCACATTATTTAGACCTGCAAATGCTGGGTTTAGCTGTGATACTTGTGCTTCTACTAAAGGAACTGCATTCCATCTGACAGCTCTAAAGAAGGGAGCTAAAACGACAGGTGGAATTGTTAAGACCATGCCTTTGGCTCCCGCTTGCGTCATGGCACCTAAAGAACTGCTTAATGCGTTTTGAAAATCAGCATTAGAAGTAATGGCATCAGGATTAACTCCACCACCAGTTGCGTAGCCAAGAACATCATTATTCCCTAACCAAAATGTGTAGAATGTAGGTTGAGTAGCAAGCACATCTTGCAAAACCGTGCTAGCGCCCGGTGACGAAGCAAAACGGCCAAAGAGAGGGTTTCTAGTCCCTAAGCTTGCATCTGCGATGTCTACCAATCTCATTCCCGGTACACCAAAGTTATTCAATGCTGCTCTATCTCCCGCAAAAGCTGTTGGTACTTCTCCTTGAGTGGGTACTGGCCCCGGGATTGATAAATCCAGTATAAATCGACCTAGGACAACGCCACCGGCAACACTTGAAAAGCCATTTGGTGAGTTGATATCGGGTTGATTAAAGGTAGTACCTCCTAGACCTGAAATCCCGAATTGTGTCCCTAACATGTTAGGGAAAGCGCTCTGTTGTCCGTTAGTATAAAGTGCTCCATCCATGTAACCTGCGGTGAGGGAGTTTCCAATACTCACATACTTACCAAGGTTTACAGTGCCAGGCGTACCCGTTGGGTCAGTAACAACCGGTAATGGATTGTCTGCTTTTCTTTGGTCGGTTAATATATCAGCTTCATCACAAGAAGACAGTATTGCTCCTGATGCTATAAAAGCCAAGAAGTATATTTTTAATTTTTTCATTGTCATGTCGATTTAATTAAAGAATTCATCAAACGTGATTTGTACATAGTAAATAGCGCCTAATTCTGGGTTACCGAAAGACGTAGTATATCTTTCATTGAATAAGTTGCTTGCGCCAAGCTTGATGATAGATTTCCACTGAGGGATTCTGTAACTCACTTGGGCATCTAAAGTACCGAACTCAGGAATAACACCTGTTCCGAAAGCAGATTCCCATAAGAAGGCTTGTTGCCATCTATAAGTCACATTAAAGCCTAATTTCTCAGTCAACTTACGATTCGCAAATTTCAAGTTATACCTGTATTTAGGTGTGTTGTAGCTGGCCTGAAATCCTTGTGCTAATAAATCTGCTTGAGAAATCAATTCGTTATACGCTACGTTACCACCTATCTCGAAACCATCGCCAAGTTGGTAGTCTAATTGTAATGCCCAACCTTGAGAGAGTACATTACCGTCAGCATTAACATCAAAGCCGTATCGCTGAGTCCTTACAGCACCGCTAACAATGTCATTTCTTTGGGCTCCAGTATTTGCTTGAGGGTTGTCATTTCTTAAACCATCAGGAATTGCTTGAGTGAAGTCAATTTCAGCGATGAAATCATTGTATACACTGTAGTAGTAATAAGCATCTACTAAAAGTCTTCCGCTTGCGAATAGACCTTTATAACCCACTTCGAAAGTATTTACTTTTTCGGTTTTGAATTCATTGCTCACTCTGGTTTCAATGGCTAAAAGAGAAGGATCACCAGCCGCTCTGGCCGCTGCAACACTCTGGGTTGTGAAAACAGTATTAGTCTCAAAATTATAACGATCAACTAGCAAGTCATTGCTACCGATCAATCTTCTGGTCACAACGTCTAAGTCAATAAATTGATCTTGAGTAGTTGGGATTCTAAAACCTCTTTGGAATGAGCCACGGAAATTGTGGTTGTCGGAGAGTGTACCTACTGCAGAGATTCTTGGTGAAAGCTGCCCTTTGAAGTATTCGTTCTTGTCATAACGAACAGAAGCTTGAATTTTCAAATTATCATTGGCTAAGCTTTTTGAAGCTTGTAAGTAAGTACCAAATTCTGAGTAACTCACCTCATCACCATTGTTTTCTAAGGCGAAAAGTGTACCGCCAGACTCTAAACTATAGCTTCTCACATTACCGCCTATTACGATATCTGCGAAATCTATTTTGTTGCTTAAATCCCAGCTTCCTTCAGCATGGTACAAGCTTGACTTATCTAAAAAGAGAGCTCCTCCTTCAGAAATTGGTGTTGATCTAATGCGCTGTGCTAAGGTATTGAAAGCTTCAGACCCTGGTTGTGGTTGTGCCGCATCGGCAGCAACTCTCGCAGCGTCATGAGATTGGTCTATTGAAGCGCCTGATAATCTTGCACCAGCAAACGTTTGCAGATATGGAGCTAAATATGTCTGTTGATTGATTAAAGAGGCTAATGTATTGGCGGCATAACTGTCTCCAGAGTTTTCTTGAGTAGTATACCCTCTAACATAGAAATTAGATCCTTTCAGTTCAATTTTACCAGTTGTAATGCTGAAATTGTCTAGAACGAACCTGTCATTGGCCGTGTATACTGTACTTCCAGAGCCATAATTGACTTGTCCAAATATTTCAAGTTTATCATTAATTCTGTAATGAAGTGCACCACCCATTTTGATACTTTCTGTTGTGTTATCAACGAAAGAGCCTTCACTGAATCCAGTTGGGGTGAATAAACCATCTGCAATATTATCTGGAAAAAGAGTTCTAATAGGAATTAAGGCAGTGTTTCCTCCGGCAATAGCACCATCAGCAATAGCACCAACCGTGATGCCAAAATCTCCATAAGTATTTACACCATCATAAAAGCGATTATCGCCTCTTTCAGTGGCACCTCTTTCTACTACTCCACCAGTGGCTAGCCCTTGATCGCGGGTGTCAACACCTCTAAAGTCGCTTGCTTGTAGATAAGAAGCAGTCACTTTGAATGCGATTTTATTATTATAGGCCTTTGCGTATCTAAAACCGTAATCCTGATACAATGAAACATCGTCATCTCGTCCATCTACATGGTTGATACCGGTTTTGGCGTAAACGCTTAACCCCTGGTAGTCAAATGGGTTTTTAGAAGTAAGGAGCAAGATACCATTGATCGCGTTTGGACCGTAAAGAGCAGATGCAGCTCCTGGAATCATCTCTGCAGACTCTAAGTCTAAGTCGTTGATTCCAACAATATTACCTACTGCGAAATTTAGTCCTGGAGCTTGGTTATCGATGCCGTCAATTAATTGAACGAATCTCGTATTACCATTAGCGCCAAAACCACGAGTGTTAATGGACTTAAATGTTAAACTTTGAGTACTAAAATCAACTCCTTTTAACGTGGCGAGTCCTTCATAAAATGAAACTGCTGCGGTATTTTGGATGTCAAGGATATCCATTTTTTCAATTGAAACAGGGGAGCGTAAAATACTCTCTTGGACTCTCGATGCAGAAACAACTACATCTTGTCCGAAGAGGACTTCCTCTTCCATTTTAATTTCAAGTCCAGTGATTGAACTCTCATTAATGGTCAATGTTTGAGGCTTATAGCCTACATAGGAAAAAATAAGTTCAACAGGTAGGTCTTGAGTTACCTTGAGGCTGAAATCACCTTTTGCTGTGGTGATTGTACCTATGACTCTATCTTTGACCCTAATGTTAACCCCTGGTAGGGTTTCACCGGTGGCTGCGTCTACAACCCGGCCAGAGATTGAAACTTGTGATTGACCATACAGTGTAATCGTTTGCATGATCAAAAATGCAAGTATCCAACCCTTCAAAATTCTCTTCATATTCATCATCTTATTCTGAGTTTGGGGATAAGTTTAAATTGGGTGTTTAACCTCTAAGGAAAATTAAACTAATGAGTATATCAAAAATACAATGTTTTCTAACTTAATAAAGCGTTTCAAGAAAAAAAATGTTAGTCATGCATACTAAATTAAAGTCGCTACTTATAATTGAAGATGAAACTTTGACCTAAGCAGGGTTGTTTTTGATTTCATCTTCAAGGTGTTTCACTAGCTTATCGCAAAGTTGATTCATTTCCGTGGACATGTACTTGTCTCCCGTTGCGTTTAATATACTTTGGGATAGTCCTCCCAAACAATCGACATAAAAGCGTTTCATCTCATCAATAGGCATTTCTTTACCCCAAAGGTCAATTCTGAGTGTCGTCTGGTTTTGATGATCCCATATGTTTAGGCTGACAGACTTTGTTTCTTCTTCTCCTTTGTTTTCTTTTTCTGTAGCATCCCAATAGATTTTCTCAGGTATATTTTCATCGTCTAAAACGACTCTCAGTTTGATTTCGGATTCTTTCATAATGTTATTATTAATAATTTTAAAGATAGCTGTCGACTAGTTAGGATTAAGATAAATCCAGTTTTTTCTAATGCGCTCAATGGAACTTCTTGGTTTTTTCTTCTGCGAGTACATCACCATTGGCCTTGGAATGTATCCTTATATTAAAGATAACTTCATTTGTTTTGGTGAGGCTGAATTCATGAACCTTGGTTACTAGTTCCATTACTTCTTGGTAACGGCCTTCAATAATTGTTTCGAATGCCGTAACCTCGTAAGGCAGATTAGAAGATTGAATCAGGCCAATGCATTCATCAATGATTTGATAACTACTAGTGGCATTAGTAATAGGAATGACTTGTAGACCAAGGTTAATTTTGTGTTCCATAAGGAGGGAGTTCTTGATGTTAATCGTTGAACTGGGTCATTGTTTGAGCAATACCAATTGTACAGAATGATAGTATCATATCATTTGCTTTGTCCATTGCGAAGGGTAATTCTTCGAATTCTTTTTTACCGAAGGGGCTGAGAACATAATTTATTTGTTGCCCTTTTGAATAGTCATCGCCAATGCCAAATTTTAGCCTAGGGTAATTTTGAGAGTTGAGTTCTTCCTCAATATTTTTTAGACCATTATGCCCAGCGCTTGACCCTTTGGCTCTCAATCTTAACTTAGAAAAGGGAATGGCTAAATCATCTACAATGACCATGACGTTTTCTGCTGGGACTTTCAACTCTTGCATCCAAAACTTCAGCGCTTTCCCACTTAGGTTCATATAGGTAGTAGGCTTAATCAGGTGAATGTTTCGACCTTTATGCTTGAACTCAGTATGATAGGCAAGCCTCTTTATCTCGAACTTGGCACCTTTCTTATCTGCTAACCTATCTAAAGTAAGAAAGCCAATGTTGTGACGGGTGATTTCATATTCAGGGCCGATATTGCCTAGGCCAACAATAAGGTATTTCATGCAATGCTCATTTGTTTAGCAAGATACAGCGGTGGAAATAAAAAAACCTGCCTCTTGGGCAGGTTTTTCACTTATTATTATCGTTGAAGTTTATACTCCAGCGGCTACTTCTCCTTCATCTGTCAATGCTCCTCTTAGTGCTCTTGGAATTGCAACAGAGGCAATCGTTACTAAAGGGCTTGTCATGATGACATAGTCAGTTGGCACTAAAGCACCTACTTTCGTAGATTTACCAAGCTTCAAGTCAGAAATGTCGACAAGGATTGAAGCGGGCATGTTCTTAGGTAATGCTTTCACCAATAATTTAGGTTTTTTCACTACCAATGCACCACCACTTTTCACTCCAGGGGAGATGCCTTCCATTACTACCGGAATTTCCATCTTAATCGACTTCCCAGTAAATAATTGTAAAAAGTCAACGTGTAAAAGCATTTCGTTCACAGGATGATATTGTGAATCCTGTACGATCGATTGATATTTCTCTCCTTCAACGTTTAAGTCCACGAAGCATGGCTCTGGTGTATAAAGGATATCACGGAATTGGATAGCGGGTGCATAAAAATGTACTTGGTTACCGCCTCCATAAAGAACGCAAGGAACATCGCCTCTAAGTCTAATAGCTTTAGACTCAGTTTTACCGAGATTTGCTCTTTTAAACCCTATAATCTCTACTCTTCTCATAATGTATAATTGTTAAATAAATAATTTACTAATTGAACCATCATTGGTAATGCTTGTGATCGCCTTCGCAAAGAGCTCTGCCACCGTCAAAACCTTGATTTTACTTGATTCTTGTAATAGAGGAATGGTGTCTGAAACTACTAATTCTTCTAAGACCGAATTGTTAATGTTATTATAAGCATTGCCTGAAAGTACTGGGTGGGTACAGAATGCCCTTACCGATAAAGCCCCTTCATCCATGATTATTTTTGCTGCTTTGCAAATAGTACCAGCAGTATCAACTAAATCATCGACAAGTATTACATTTTTACCTTCAACCGTACCAATGATTCGCATTTCAGCGACTTCATTAGGTTTGTCTCTGTGTTTGTCAATCACGACCATTTCAGCATTGAAATGTTGAGCAAAGGCTCTTGTTCTTTTTACGCCACCAACATCTGGAGAGGCAAAAAGTAAGTTGTCTAGATTGAGCTTTCTGATATAAGGAACAAAAACAGCAGCACCATCTAGGTGGTCTACTGGAATGTCAAAGAATCCTTGGATTTGGCCAGCATGTAAATCGCAGGTCATTACTCTGTCTGCGCCTGCTGCGGTTAAAATATTAGCCACTAATTTGGCTCCGATGGCAATTCTTGGTTTGTCTTTTCTGTCTTGGCGGGCATAGCCAAAGTAGGGGATTACAGCGATTGCTTTATACGCACTTGCTCTTTTCGCTGCATCAATCATTAAACAAAGTTCGAACAAGTGATCTGCTGGGGGAAGAGTAGATTGAATTAGAAAAACGCTGTTGCCTCTTACCGACTCAGTGTAATAGGGGGCCATTTCACCATCACTAAACTTTTGCATTTCAATAGAGCCTAAAGATTTGCCATAGAATTCTGCAATCTTTTTTCCAAGATACGCTGATCCGGTTCCGGCAAATAATTGATTGTCCATGTCCTTAGGTTCTTTGCTTTAATAATTGAACCGCAAAAGTAGAAATAATTATCTGAAAACTAGAGCCTTGTCCCAAGGTATTTTTGAGGTAATCAGCAAACTTAATGTCTTGAGAGGCCTTAAGCTTGGCCAAATAAAAAAGGCTGCTTTTTCGAGCAGCCTTTATCTGTTATTTCTTTGCTTTATTAAGCTAAAGCACTCTCTAATTTAGTAGTCAGTGTTCCTTTTGGCACTGCACCAACAACACTGTCAATTTTTTCTCCACCCTTAAAGTACAATAAAGTTGGGATTGAGCGTATTCCGAATTTAGCAGCAATGTTAGGGTTAGCATCTACATCTACCTTGCCCACTACGGCTTTACCAGCGTATTCGCCAGCGATTTCTTCAACAACTGGACCTACCATCCTGCAAGGACCACACCATTCTGCCCAAAAATCAACTAAAACTGGTTTGTCTGAATTCAATACTAACTCTTCGAAATTAGCATCAGTTATTTCTATTGCGTTTGCCATTACTATATTTTTATGTTCTTAATTAAATCGGTTGAAAAGTTGACAGTAAAACTAGTTAAAAAGTTCCTAGTAAGAATCAATTATGCGTGTTGACCTTATTACCAATTTTTATAAGCTATTGTTTTACACTATAATGTTCTTTCTGTTACGTTTGAATGTAAAGACTAGTTGGTGATGAGTTGAGCGTTTTTCGCAACTTTCTTAAGTGTTCTAATCAACGTGCTATTGGGGTCAACCTTAATTTTCCGACTCAATAGCTCAACACTGATATTTTCTGACTTTTCAATCAGTTGAATTCTTAATTGCGTTTGTCCTTCGTGTTCTTTAGCAAGTTTAGAAATCAAATCGATAAAGTTTTGATCAACATCTCTGGCGTTTACGACCACTCTAATTCCCTTACTTCGTTTTTCCCTCAATTCGCTCAAGAGCGAAATTCCTGCAGGTTGTAGCTCCCAATCTTCTGGACTTGGGTTGATATGAGGATTTTCTCTAATTTCATTTTTCTTTCTCCAATTCAATTCTACTCTTCCAGAAATGAAAAGAAACTCTCCTGGCCTTAAATACTGAGCGTGGTTCATGTATTTTTCGCCCATTAAAAAGAGTTCAACCGAGCTGTTGTAATCTTCTATGCTGAGTACTGCGAATGGTTTGCCATTTTTGGTTTGTCCATTCCTAACTC
>JBLIES010000116.1:0-10879 GCA_047633135.1 Roseivirga sp. | reverse complement strand
GACAAATTCAGGAATGAGTGGAAAAAAATAGCCTATCCCAACACCTATTGCCATGGCTGAGAATATCCACAACGTGAGGTAACTGTCTAAAAAGCTCAGTTTCTTTTGGCTTTTGCTCATGATGTAATTTTTTTTATTGTGCTTACTTGTTGTCCTTCAATCATTATCGTTCTCGATATCCTTCCACTTGGCATAAAGCCTTACTCCCAATCTGGCAAAGAGGATGACCGCAATTACCATGACGATATTGAATCCTGTCAATCCTGTCAATCATTTCTAATGGCAAACCATAAGCCCGATCAGTTTAGCGGGCGTTGTTGTTACGAAGCACTTTCTCGATCGCTCCAGTTCTTAATAGTGGCCAGAGCGCGCGTTGCGAAGGTCGTTATTCTTTAACACTCCGCTGCTTTATTTAGAGACGAGGTCTTTGAATCTCGGGTCAATTCTTACCCTATGGCTATAAAATGATCTCGGAAAAAAAATGATAAGTAAAAAATCCCAACACTCATGGCATTGGGATTTTCATCTGTGGGTTGGCTTTGCCCTTAGTTGATTGTTTTGCTGTACTTTTTATTTGTCATACAGCTTCTAAAAGGCGCTATTCAATTCTTAGTAAGTTACGTTTCCCAGGCCATGCTCCTGTGAGGGAATCATAAAGCCATCTTCAATTTTAAACAAGCCTTTCACTGGATCGTCTTGGAGATCGAGGTGGCCATCAAGATCGGCAAATTCAATATTTGGTCGGCTCAGCGCAAAATGCAGACCCGCCGCAATACCAAGACTCGACTCGTCCAAACAGCCCACCATTACTTCCATTCCAGCTCCTTTCGCGAGCGAATTAATGTGCGCGCTTTCTAAGATGCCACCTACTTTTTGGATTTTTATATTGACCATATTGGCAAGTTCATTTTGAGTAATATGGAAAGCATCTTTCAAGGATCTCAGGCTTTCATCAGCCATGACGGGAACGTGAACAGACTGGGTTACTTCGGCCATCGCTTCTGAGTCGTGCGTTGGTGTGGGTTGTTCAAAAATCTCAATACTTGCATTCCGTGTTTTTTCAATAAACTCAATAGATTGGGCTATAGTATAACCTTGGTTTGCATCAAAACGGAGGTCAAATGCTCTCCCGAATTGCTCCCTTAGTTTGGAAACCCTCTCCACATCTTCTTCCATATTAAGCCCTCCCTTCAATTTTAGAACCTTGTAACCTTGCCCCAAGTAGCCCTTGGCTTTATCGAGGGTTTCATGCAAAGGCAGAATTCCAATCGTAATACTGGTGGCAATTTTATGGCGAAAACCACCAAGGAATTGATAAAGGGGTAGCTGTGCTTTTCTGGAATACAAATCGCATAAAGCTATATCCATCATACACCTGCAAGATGATCCAGAGGCTGTTTCCATTTTAAGGATGTGATTGAATCGTGCTCTTTGAAAAGGCAGCTCACCCAATAGCAGCGGCTTGAGATCGCGTTCAATAGAGTGCACGACATCTTGAGCGGTTTCATGGGTTATTCCCATGTCGGGAGCTGCACAACCGTGACCAATGAGGCCAGTATCAGTGATGATCTTCAGAAATACGTTCTCACAGCTCCTTATTGTTTCGTAAGCAATTTTATAGGGCTCTATAAGGGTCAGTTTACGTGCCTCATATTGAACCTCGACAATTTTCATGTTAGTTTGTGTTTTGATTTCTTTAGCGTTTAACGGCTATTTATTTTCATCAAATTCAATTTTGCGATAGCAATATTTATTCTCAATAGTCACTATAACTAGTTTTGATTCTTGCTAAATAGGCCGTGTTTGCGCGCTGTGATTTTTACAGTAAGGCAATCAAGAGGAAAGCTAGAACTTAAAAATCTTCGAGTCTGATCGCTTTAGTAAAGACTCCAAAAGTTTCACAAGGCCTTCGGCTCCGTGTGCGAGAACATCAAATGTGGGCAGTCCCGTTTCGTATTTCAGGGCCGCGCAGGCTGGTTCGATTTCAAAAGGCTCCATCAATTCGTGGTTAAGCGTCAGCGCAATGACCTTCTTACCCGAAATCATTTCAATGGCACTAATTTGTTCTTGAATCGAATGAAGTTTATAACCAGGGAAACCATCGTATTCCAATCGTTTGGGCGCGTGTTGTAGAATGACGAAGTCGGGTCTACCAGCAGCCAAAATTTCAAATCCACCTGGATAAGCGGGATTCATCAAACTCCCTTGGCCTTCAATCATGATGAGATCGGGCTTTTCGTTTTTCCATGCTTCGTGCACGGCGTGTTCGATTTCACCAGATACAAAATCGTTTATGCAGCTGTCCATCACCATAGAATACTTGGCACCCTGCATCCATGCGGTTTGGCCAGTGCCGATCATTTCGGCTTTGAGACCAACGTTTCTGAATGCGTGTGTTAGAATCCATGAAGTGGTGCGTTTTCCAACGGCAGAATCTGTTCCCAAAACGGCGATCTTCAAACAGTCTACCTCTTCAATCTTTCCTGAGAAAAAATGAAGACCATCGCGGTCGGGAGTCTTTCGAATATCTCTAATGGAAACACCTTTTTTGAGAGCGAGTGCAACAAAATCGGCATCCTTATAAAGGAAGTCGTGGAGGCCACTGTCTACATTAAGGCCATGTTCAAGAGCTTTTCGCACCTCTTCCTTCGCTTGGGGGCTTAAGCGACCTCCATCTGGCGCCAAGCCGATTACAAAATACCTTGGTTTCTCACTGGCCAAGGAACTCAATGCCGATTCCAGGTTTTCAAAAATTGGAATTCCGTTTTTACGGTTGTCCAGTACCTCGCCTGCATCCCTGCCTTTGTGGGTAGAATCAATTACCCCTAGGACTTTATACCTTTCGGTAAAACGCACCAGCCCATGAGCAGTTTTGCCATTTGGTGTATTGTATGCCCCTTCTGCGTAAACGAGGGCATTACCATCGATAATTCGTTGCATTTATACGGTTTTATAAGTTAGTTTCTTGCCGTGAGTACGGCGACATAGCGGTCGTTGGGAAGCTCAAGACTTTGATTTTTTTCGAGAAGGGCAATTAAACCAGCTGTTGATGCTGGTAGAACAGTAAGACCACCGTTTTTGAGAAGAAAATTGCTCATCAGATGCATTTTTCTGTCGCTAACATGAGCCGCATAACCCTGTGAAGTTTTAAGAGCATAAAGCGCTTCTTCACCATCAAAGCTGTGCCAGTTTATGAGTGGTTCATTGATTTTGGTCTCCTTTATTTTTTCTGCTTTTAAATCTTCGCAGTGATCTAATTTTTTGATGAAAGAAGAGATGATGGGATTTTTATAGGACGATGATCCCGCGACAAAGTGAGGAATTCTTGAAGTCTTTCCTCTCTTGTAGAGACTCACGAAGCCCCTATAGATTCCCGCAAGAAGGGTCCCATTAGAAACAGGACAAGCGAGAAATTTAGGCGCATCTCGCAGTACATCGTAAATTTCGTTGGCGATTTCTGCGTAGGCAGTAATTTGCAAAGGGGTATTTAAGCCACCAGGGTTGGAATCGTAGTGGCCCTTCTCTTCAGCAATTTTACTCGAGGCCGAGACCACATCTTCATACGTACCCGGCAACCTCACAATTTCAGCATTGTAGGCCTGCATTTCAACTGCGCGTTCGGTGTGAAAAGACTCGGGAATGTAAATGACGCACCTAATGCCTGAGAGATAGGCGGCGTAGGCCACGGCAACTCCATAGTTGCCGCATGTTGCTGCTGAAATCACGTCGAAGCCTCGACGTAGGGCATCCTGTATTTGCGCGAAAGCAATGCGGTCTTTTTGAGTCCCAGTGGGATTGTCGCCTTCGTATTTTATGTAAAGTTGACGTATGTCGTATTCTCGCTCCAAACTCCTGGCGCGCGTGAGAGCTGTGTCGCCCACTTCGGCGCTAATGATATCTTGCAGAGATTCAAGTCTGTCGATGAGTGGTCTCTCCTTATCCTTGACTTCTAAGGAGAGTTCGGCGGTATCGCGAGGTATTTTTATTACCCTCGGCTTAACGCCATCCAGCACGTTCAGTTTAGACATTTATCGTTCATGAATTTTATCTTTTGTTTAGAGCAGATGAGGGATTGAATTGATTGCAATCCATCTTAAAATTAGATTGAAATATAATCAGTTATACATTCCATATTAAATTTTACTGCCTTGTTATTGAGCTAATTACATCCGAAAATCAGGAGGAAGTTTGAAATGGTATTCAAAAGATGTCTTATTTGATATCAAACCTGAATGCTTTCCAGTGAAACGGTCATTTCTTTGGTGTCTTTTACCAGAGTGTCTTGATCGAAGGCGCTTGGCAGTTTTGGGAATGAGCGTAGGAGTAGAGAGAAGTAATTTCGTTTCTGTGGAGATCTGAACAAGCGGCTAAACAAGATGGAGAAGTCGCTTGTGCATAGGTCCTTTTTAGGTATTCAATTGTTATGGCTTCTTTGCAAATGCAACATTTATTCAACACGAAGTCTGCCAATGCGTGCATCCACCTTTGCTATGGCTAAAGCGAAGCACGAACCGCACCATGCTTTGTATGATCCCCAAGTTATTAGAGAATCACAACAGTTAATAAGTAAAATCTCTAATCTATGTGAAGTGCTAAGAAAGGTTGCATTTACATGCAAAATGCACTGCTAGGAAAAAGCTTTTTCCCAACCAAAAGCCTCTATTATTTCTTCGTAAACCACGGTGCCTGCAACAATATTCAATCCTTTTTTGAGGCTTGCATCTTTTTCGCAGGCAACCTCCCAACCCATATTTGCTATTCTTAAAGCATAGGGTAGGGTAACATTGGTCAATGCCACCGTAGAGGTGTAAGGCACCGCCCCAGGCATATTGGCGACAGAGTAATGCACAATGTCGTCTATAATATATATAGGGTCTTCATGTGTGGTAGGTCTGGTGGTTTCTACGCAACCGCCTTGATCAACGGCTACATCTACGATAACTGTTCCTGGACGCATTTCTTTTAACATATCTCGCGTAATCAGGTTAGGAGCTTTCGCGCCTTTCAGTAAAACACCACCAATAATTAAATCGTGGGTCTTTATATGTTTTCGGATATTAAATTCATTGGAGAATTCCGTAACCACATGCGGGGGCATTACGTCGTTTACATAACGCAAGCGCTTCATGTTTATATCCATAATGGTGACATGAGCTCCCAATCCCGCAGCCATTTTAGCCGCTTGAATACCCACTACGCCAGCGCCTAAAACCAACACTTTGCCTGGAGCCACGCCAGGCACACCACCTAGAAGTACACCGCGGCCTTTTACTGGTTTTTCTAAGTATTTGGCGCCTTGCTGTATAGCCAACCTTCCTGCAACCTCTGACATTGGTGTGAGTAATGGCAAGGTTCCGTCTTCATCCTCAACAGTTTCGTAGGCAATGCAGATGGCCTTGGCCTTAATCATTGCTTTTGTTAATGGTTCACTTGAGGCAAAATGAAAATAGGTGAACAAGATTTGTCCCTCCTTTATTAAATCGTATTCTTCGGCAATGGGCTCTTTTACCTTTACAATCATCTCGCTAATAGAGTAGACCTGACCAATGGTCTCGAGAATGATGGCACCTGCTTGTTGGTAGTCAACATTAAAAAAACCACTGCCGTCTCCAGCATTGGATTGTACATATACCGTATGGTTGTTTTTTACCAGCTCAAAAACGCCAGCAGGTGTCATTCCAACTCTGCTTTCGTTGTTTTTAATTTCTTGAGGAATGCCGACAATCATTTTTTCGTGGTTTTTATTTAAGCCGGCAAGTTGTGACAATTAAAACAATATTGAAAGGATAGGGTATAAAATTTAGGGGGTGTAAGCGCATATTATTGATATTTTCAAATAGCACCCCTGTTGTTTAGGGGTGTGTTCATTTATTTCAATACTCACTTTCACTATTCAGGCAAATATATTTGCATCGAATCTAAAATCTGTTCGAAAACGACCAGGTTCAACAGCATCATCTGAAACAAGGGTTGGATACACAGTTAAATTAGTAAACAGGTTTAAATCACCGATGTCATATATCCATACTTTTTAAGTCTCGGACAATGACATCGCCATTGGTGAGAATTAAAGTATCATTTTGCGCGTAACTCACGCAGAGAATGGCAAAAAGTTAAATAGTAGAGATGTAGAGTTTAATAATTGGAGATTTATTTGCGCTATCGTTTTATGTTAGCCAACGATGTATAAGGTTTTTTTCAATTAAAAAGCCCTTAACTAATAAAGTTTTATAAACCAAACCTATACTGTAGACCGGTCATAAAAAACTTTTGGTCAGCACGGTATCCCAATTCAGCTCTAACCATAAAATGCTCTGATAACTCAAGATTAAATCCAATCTGCGTACTCCAATTGTCAATAATCTCCTTTTTTATTCTATAGTTTACTGCATCAGAACTTTCGACTCTATTTGTTGCATAATCAAGTCTTTCGCCTCTTGCGTTTAATTCTTTTAATTTTTCTTCTTTCCCTGGCGTTGCATCAGGCAAATTTTCCCACAATTGTATCTGTTCATTATTTATGGCCGATAAACCATCAATTGCCTTTATTATTCCTTGGTCCAACTCGGGCACGCCTAAGGATCCTGTACTACTCTCCTGGTTTGCAAAATCACGATACATCGCCCCAACATAAACTGCCAACTTCATGTCGTTTTTAAAAGTTACTCTTCGCCCTATGCGCGCCGAAGCGACATAGAATGTAACCGTCTCGGCCAAGAGGTCTGATGTAGTCCAGGTTAGGTTTCCATCTACACTTACAAAATAATCATCCCAGCCGTAAACAAGAGTAGAACCAATTCCGAAAGAGTTTGCACTGAAGGTAACCTCGGGCACAGAAATCGGGTTTTCAAGCGTTGTTATTTCCTTTAGGTTTCCAGTTGGCCCTAGATTGTTTTCTACAACCTGTGGCTGAAAGGATACTTTGGTAGAACCTGAATTTTTGGCATAGATACCGTACACATTCCAAAAGGGAAGTATCCAAGCATCAGCTCTTATATTTACTCCATTCGAAGTTGCAATGGTTTCTGTGAAATTTAGTGTTTCGGGATTAATGATGTCGTCCAAATTTTCGCCATCAAAAAAGTTCATGCTGAACTCTGTCAATTCCAAGGACATTTGATTGTATACATAGTTGATATTAAAACCCAATGGCAGTTGTAATTGAATGTTTCTATCTGCAACTTTTTGCCCCCAAATAGGCAGTCGATGAGGCCAATCCTTTGATTTGACCGATGTTGAATCAGTTTTTGGAAACTGTATTCCACTTTGTGCATTTGCTTCTGTGAAATTCAACAATAAAAGAACAAGCAAAGCGCTGGGTCCAAGTTTGAAAATGGTTCTCATATTCTCAATTTTTAGGAGTATCGTAATATTTTTCAAAGCTATTCAAATGTGAATATAGTAAACCAATCATTCTTAATAATTACCACATTTCATTGACACTTCTCCGTAGCTTTTAAATGAGCATTGCCTTTTTTCCAATTGCAACATATCCAGTTTCTGAAACTAATTGCTGGAATTCACTATTCGTCACTTCATGTTCATTCATATAGAATCGATATCTCGGAACAAGGTGCTATTATTAGCACTATCACTCAGCCAATAAAAGTTGTATGATTTTCCAACTTGACTTTTATTCTAACTGACCCATAGACTGGTGTTTATGGCAGGAGCCACGCCTCCTGCGCTCTGTTGTTGGTTGCCTATATTTTTAGTTCCATTATTGGTAGGTAGCGATTCTTAATCGAACTCTCCAATTGTCCGATAACCTTAAACCCAAAATTCTGGTAAAACTTTTCTACTTTTGGTTCAGAGTCCAGCACTATACTTTCATATCCAGTATCTTTTGCCTGTTGAATAAAATGTATCATCATCATTTTTCCCTATTCTTCGCCAATAAAAGCGGGTTCAAGAAACATATTATCCAGTTTGACTTTTTGATTGTCTAACGCATAAGATGAATAGTAACCGATCAACTGATTTTCTTCACATAATTTATAAACCTCTGCTTGATTAATGTATGAAGCCGTGATGGTTAGGTCATCCTTCCATTGAGCATTTTGCTCGGAAGAATAGCCCCAGTGAGATTTGGATTGTATGGTCAATTCGGTCAATCCGAGCGCATCAATATTTTGGGCTTTTTCAATTTTCATTACTGCTTACTCACAATGGATTTAATGCCAGGGGTGGGCATTTCAAGGCAATGCCATATCATGGCGCATCTATTATTTAATGTGCTTATCATCTGTTGACTAAGCTTTTAAATTGATCATATTGTAAGTATTCAATTCCCGATCCTATGGTTAAAGTATAGTTAGCAATGGCTTTACCCAGTTCTTCAACTTTAATGCCACGGTATTTTCGAGCTTTGCCTTGCAGCATGAAGTGTATCATCGGCCACACTTTTAAAACAATTGCTTGCGAGAGGCTGTATCTGTTAGTTGGTGTGAGAATCAGTGATGGTTAAAAGATGCTTAAACGGTCAAATTTGAGCTGTTCTAACGCATCTACCAGCTCTCGCTTCGTTCTTAGAAAAAAACTTCTTGACGATTTACTAATCCCAACAGATGATAATAATTGAAAGTGTTTCACTCCATTATTCTTACAGGATATCGCAAAATAAAGGACGGCCGTTTTATCAATTTTCACAAATTCATCTTTGCTTATTTTTGAGGGTTGACTTACACCAAGGGTGCAAATGGCTGTACTGAAATCAGTAACGTAGCTTCCATAAGTTGTAGAGTCAGAAATGTCTATTATTTGCTTTTCGAGTTTTATATTATTTGCAACCTTGATCTTTTTACGGCCTAAAAGCAATAACTTATTTATCCTTGAAAAATTTAAAAGATTTTCGAGTGCTACTGAGCCAACAGCTCCGCTCGAACCAAGAAAAACGATTGATTTGGACATGCTCATTTGTGCCTTTTATACATTGTGTAAGGCAACCAAATAAACCAGATAATCGAGCAATGTATTCAACCAATTGTGTTTGATTCTCTTGAAATAAAGTTGAATTGAATATGTTAACCTATGCATTTCCCTAGGGATGTTTCCACTACCGCACTCCTTCTCTAGTGGAAAGGTAATTTGCCTGAGCCGCATTGCTATTATCACGTTTACTGCTTTTGCATTGCGGAGGTGGTAAATGTATTGCCTTATCAAAGCCTGAACCACAACGGGTATGATGCCGATGGCAAAGGTGAACCCCACGAAAAGAAAAAAGATATCGAAGCTCCACGGGAAGAAACCTAGATAGCAGCTTAGAAGAAAATTGCCTACCGAAATGAGTAGCACATGGCCCATTGATTGTGCAATCTCTCTACCTACTGTCCATTTATTATCGCTGTAAAAGGGTCGGAACAGAATCGGGAAAATCAATTGGGTGACCAACAAAAGGGACAATGTAATCAGGCCATAAAGGGCAGCAACTGGCAATAGCCTCAAACCTAAACGCGATAAGCCAAAAGGCTCGAAGACGTATAAAAATCAAAATACAAAAAGGGCAATAAGAAAGGCTGATTGAAGCCGTTGAGGCTTGTCGGCTAGCAGGGGGAAAGGCCGCCGAAGGCCGTGAATCATTCCACGGCTTTATATGCATGCTCAACGAGTTCTTCTAAGCTCACATATTCCAAGGTCTTTTCGTTGGTTGCTTCCAAAACTACCTTGGGTACAGCACCATGGTGGTATGCCTCTTGCCATCGTAGGGCACACAAACACCACTGATCTCCAGGTTTCAATCCAGGGAAACTGAACTCGGGCATTGGTGTCGAGAGGTCATTGCCCATCGCTTTGGTGAATCGCAAGAACTCGAGAGTCATAATGCAACAAACGGTATGCGTGCCATGATCCTCAGGACCTGTGCTACAGCAGCCGTTTCGGTAGAACCCCGTCATTGGGTCAGCGCTACAGCTGATGAGTTCTTCGCCGAAAACGTTTAAATCGCTCATCAGTACTTGGCTAATGTCGAATCTACTTCGTCGCTAAACGCCAATATGCCGCCTTCCAAATTGTAGAGGTTTTCAAAACCATGGTGTTGTTCGAGATATTCTACAGCATTGGCGCTTCTTACACCGCTGCGGCACATGAGCACCACCTTCTTATCGGTGGCAATCTCGTCAAGTTTCTCCGTTATATGCTGCATGGGGATGAGCTGGCCTTCGAGATTCGATATTTCATATTCGTATCGCTCGCGTACGTCAATGAGCTGGAAGTCATCTTTATTCTCCATCCACTGCTTTAATTCTGCGGGGCTGATTTCTTTCATTGGTCAGGTAAATTACATTGCCAAAAGACAAATTAAATCAAAGGTATAATGTTAGTCGGTCAAAGAAACTAACTCGCTTCAATTTTAAGATAGATTTCACATTACAATCTCTTATCATGCAAGATTGTTTAGGATGATAACCCAATTATGAACAAATTATCAATTTTGGCTTTATCGTTTGTTGCAGATGAAATTTTGTCGAAATGGCACCTTTACTCTTAGTTATATTTCCAAAAAAGATGGTGAAATTGCAGCGTGCTAGGGAGGATTATATAGGGTGCATTTCCATTGAGTGCAGAGACTTGAATCAATGAACTTCTAGCACTAATTTAAATTGGGTTAAACCTACTGAAACAAGATTTTAATGAGCCTGATCACTATTCTTCTTGCTAGTTCTGAGATACCCTTCTTAAAGGAGATCGTCCTTATACTCGGTCTTTCCGTTTTGGTAATCTATGTTTTCCGAAAGATTAAGCTTCCCGCCATACTTGGATTTCTCGCTACGGGAATTCTCTTTGGGCCCAACGCGCTAGGACTAGCCAGTCGCGGACAAGAAATAGAGATGCTAAGCGAAATAGGGGTGATCTTACTCCTGTTTATAATCGGCTTGGAGTT
>JBLIES010000115.1:0-11016 GCA_047633135.1 Roseivirga sp. | reverse complement strand
GATCTGCCAGAAGACATCTTAAAATCTGTAATTGAATTCGAAAAAGCAGAAAAACTAAATCCTCCAACTGAACGAAGAGCCAAACAGATACTCACAAAAGAGCTTCAGGATAAAAATGATTCTATCAACGCTGAGGCTCAAATTAGGGAAATTCAAATCCCAAGAACATTTGAGGACATAAAGAAATTGGAATAACCAATTATAAAACCAGTTTCTGTCAAATGATTAAGTACTGTAGATTGAAAAGTAAATTATACTTAATTAGTTTAACGGAAGGGTGGTACTGTGGAAACTTGGATACTCATCGCTCGTTGTTATGTTTCATTAAAAGAATTACTGGAGGTCTATAAATTTATAATGCAAATGAAGCCAAAATCTATATTTGGGTAAAGATATCAGTATTTCAGAGGGGTTTAAGGCGCTCATTTTATTTATCAAAATTGGCTGTCAATAATTAGCTTATAGGTAAATAGAGCAAAATAAACTTGATTAAGTTTATGGATAAATTTCCTAATGAACAAGCTTGTAAAACACATTTTAAGCTACAGAGAGAAAAGGAAGGAGTAGTTTGTGAAAAATGTAAGTCAACTAAGCAATATTGATTGAAAAACAAGTGGAGTTGGCAATGTAGCCAGTGTGAATACCATACTACCCTCAGGAGTGGCACTATCATACAGGCTTCGAAACTACCATTTGGAAAGTGGTACCTGACTATGGCTTTTATGACCTTCTCCAAGAAAGGTATTTCAGCCAAGGAAATGCAACGTGAACTAGGCCATGACCACGATGAACCCATTTGGCTGATGATGCATAAGTTACGTGAAGCCATGGGACAAAGAGATGATCTGTATAAGCTTAAAGGCATGATTTGATAAAGTCTATGTATCGGTTTCTACCCCCGAAGAGGAGCAAAAGGGGCTTAAAAGAGGCAGAGGGAGTCAAAAGAAGAGAGCTGTAGCAGTTATGGCGGAGTCTGCGATTTTGGAAAACCCTGAAACTGCTGAGCAAGAAAAGGATGTGCCCTATTTCAAGATGAAGATGATGCAAGATCATAAGGCCGTAGGCATGGACGGTTTGATTGAATAGTCTTTGGCTGGTAAAAACATTGTCTTCAGTGATAAAAGTACCCGCTATGGTAACATCGCAGATTATGTAGAGGTGCATATTAGTGTAGTCTCCGACCAGCAGGCAACAAAGAAGACCTTGAAATGGGTACATATTACCATCTCTAACCTCAAACGCAATCTATTGGGGGTATACCACAAAATAAAAGGTGAATTCCTTCAATATTATCTCAATGACTTCTGTTACAAACTCAATAGAAGGTACTTTGGAGAGAGAATCTTTGATAGACTAATTATACTCTATTTATGCCGACTAGAACGATAACCGACAAGCAGATAGGGTAATTATTTCACAACATTTTCATCCATCGACATAATCCGCGACTTATCGAAAAAATATTGTCGATTATCGAAATTCAAGATTTTAATGATGTAACGTTTTCACATTTATGGAAATAATTAAGGGTATTAGTTAAGGAAAAGCAAACTTAGACTAAATGTGCTTATCTTTTTTTGAATTCATTTTCCTTAATTCCTTTAACTAAAAACTGTATGTGATGAAAAGTATAAAGATTCTTTTTACTCTCTTTTTAATAGGTCTATTTGGTAGCTGTGTCAAATCAGAGGTAATAGAATTTCCTGTCACCATTGTTGAAACGGTGAATGATCTTAACGTTCCAGCAGACTTTGATTGGAAGACGTCTCAAACCTTAAATATCTCGGTGGTTTTGCCAAATAATGGGGATATTCAGCCATTAATCATTTCTAATAGTGCTGGTACAAAGAGATACTTCCACGGATACCCAGATGATGGGTCGAGAACACTAAATACAATAATCACTATTCCAGCATCCATAAGAGAGCTTCGGTTAATTTACAGCGGTGCCAATGGAGCAAATATAGCTTTCGCTGGTAATGGTTCGATATTCTATGATTTCAATTCTTCTATTAAATCCGCCAGTAATAGTGCCCTTTCTACAATTGATATTGGTTCAATTGCAGACTTTACGCTTTATTCCAGTGATGGAGCAGTATCGAACGTAGGTATATCAGATGTTACGGGCGAAGTGGGTTCAAACTTAGGAATCATCAGTGGTTTTGGCCCCCCTTCCATTCTGAATGGGAGTATTCAAAATGCCAATAGTATTACTGCGCAGGCGGCCTTAGATTTAAATGATCTTATTGCACAAATAAACAATACAGTCACAACTAATGCAGCTCATGCTGCAGCTTTCGGTTCTGAAACACTATCTCCTGGCGTCTATTCTATAGCAGGTGCGGCATCAATAGCAGGGACGCTGACTTTAGATGGGCAAGGAGATGCTAATGCGCTGTTTGTTTTTAAAATTGGAGGAGCATTAACCACTGCCGCTGGTGCGACCATGGTTTTGGTCAATGGCGCTTCCCAAGAAAATATATTTTGGACTGCTGCAGGTGCAATAAGTATGGCCGCTTCCACTACCATTAGTGGTAATTTTATTGCGAACCCAGGAGCCGTTTCTATGGGTGATGGCGGAGTACTCAACGGGAGGTTACTCTCTCCTGCAGGCGCTGTAAGCTTGGTCAGTTGCCTCACTTTTATTCCATCGCAAAATCAGTCAAACATTGAAATTTCTTCATTATGTATTGATACAGATATAATTTTTACCATAACAAACATTGGTGATAACATGGTGGACTCTTTAGCGTACACCTTATTTAAAAATGAACTACCAGTGATCAGTGACGTCTACCTATTAGACTTAAATCAAAGCATCGATATTACCTCTACTGGGCTGATTAATGATGACTTTAGACTTGTAGTTGAAACTTCGGATCAAGGTGATTTAGAAGAAGAAATTCAAGGTTGTGGTACCTACCCGTCTGAACAATATGGAGGAACATTAGCCTTTGAAGATTTATGGCCAGGAAATGGTGATTACGACTTTAACGACCTAGTGGTTGATTATGACTTCAACATCATTAAAAACAATCAAGAGGTGGTGCAAAGTATGACCGTTACTTTCATCATTAAAGCATTTGGGGCCGCTTTAAATAATGGGCTTGGATTCACACTACCCAACGTTAATCCTGCTGATGTGATCTCTGTGAGTGGTACCGATGTAATCAACACCAGCACTTTTAGTATCGCAGGCAACGGGCTCGAAAGCGGTCAAAGCAAGGCGACTATTATTGTTTTTGATGATGCTTACAGAGTAATGCCAGTAAGCGCAGGAGATACTGGTGCAAACACACAGTTGGCCAATGCCTTCACGAATCCCGTCACCGTGATTGTAGATATTATCTTCGCTAATAACGCCATCACTTATAGCGAATTGAATATTGGTACTTTTAATCCCTTCATCATTGTGGGTACTAAAGTAGCCGGAGCACCTGGTCCTAGAGGCAAAGAAGTACACCTCCCCAATTACGAACCTTCAGACTTATTCGACACAAGTTATTTTGGACAATTTGCTGACGATTCTTCTGCAGCCGAGGAACGGTACTTTATAACCGCTAATAATCTACCATCGGCCATTAATATTATAGGAGACTTTGATTGGGTAATCGAATTTCAAGACATTACCGGAGCTTACCATAAGTTCGCAGAATGGGCGCAGAGCGGTGGAGCTGTCTACACCGATTGGTACCAAAACAATGCAGGTTACAGAAATAACAGCTTGATTTATCCCACCCAGGTTAACAATTGATTTTTGGAAGGCGGAAGTGCAATTCGTTGTTAGTTTAGCCGCATTTGCACCTGATCCTTGGTTTTAGTACGTGGAGCAACCCATCCTTCTCGAAATTATTAAAAATTAGCCCAAAGTTTTAACCTTGGACTGTAGGCGTTGCAATATTATCGTCAAAACCATTAAACTGGTTTTGACCTATCCTGATTAGCACACCAAAGAGAGCAAATGAAATAGGTGATTTAATTATTCATCCACCAAAGTCAAATAACTTGATTCTCGTACAAAAGGGATAGTCACAATGTTGCTATCCCTTAATGTTGAAGGAGTATTAGCCATTCAGATATACAAATATCGGTATCTAATTAAAAGGAAACTAAATTTAGAAAAAATAATGTAAAACAATGTTTATTAATTATAAATAGCGTTAATTTTAGCTTTTCTAATCGCTTTTTTTATTATAGTGCTAGGGTTATTTGAATTAGATTATCCGAATTAGTCTTCGGTTTTAAAACTCTTAAGGAAAAGATTATTTGTGGGTGTTTTACAGCCACAAATTCTGGGAATAATTAATAAGTTAAGAAGAGAATGAAATTCTTAGAGCATCAAGATATTTGACAATAGATTTTAAACTTTTGTAGATTATGTTATCTGGTGAATGTTTTTAGAAAAAATTAAACCCTATAGTTTTAACTCAATTTGTAACTAATAAATACACTTATAATTTGATCAAGCTTGTGCTTGATCATCATCAAAGATTCAAATCAAGAAATGCTCAAAACTTTAGTTTGGACCGAACGCGGCTCAATGTTTCGGACTTCATGCTCAAATAAGTAGCGATGTATTGGAGTGGAAAGCGCTGAATATAGACTGGTGCGCTTTTTTTCAATGCCAAATACTTTTCTTCTGGTGACTTTAGCTGAAGGTCTTTGACTATCGCTCTTGTTTCAAGGAGCTTACCCAGCGTAAAAAAACAGGTGGGCTTACCAATTAGAAAAGGTAGAGATTATATTGTCAGCACAAGCAGTTCACACTCTTCGAGCGCCTGAATACTATTCTAGTAAAACTACTGTGGTCGAAGATAAAGTCATTTTATAGCAATAGGTGAACGGTCAACTCTGAAAAGCCATCCGAATTTAGAAACAACCTTAAACTCCTCTGCTCAACAAGGTAAAAAGGCTCAGAGACTTCACCCTCTTCGAGAATCAGAGCATTCTTTTTAAAATGCTTTTTCACTAAAAATTCAGGAACCAATTGCCCTTCTTCTGGACTAAAACTGCCGAGTACTTGAATTCTATTAAAGAAATTTTGATGCATTAAATTTAAAACTATCAACTTGAATTAGGCCAAAAAGGCTCTAATGTACAAATCGAAATCTTTTAATCGATAAATTTCGCAGCAACAACTCCCCGTTTTATTAGCTATTGACTAATTTAGCATCCTGAAAAGAATCCCATGAAGTCAAACGTTAAACGTATCATCGCTATTCTAGCCATCATTGTTGTCAATATCGGCTGTGATCAAATCACAAAAGACATGGCTAGAGAGCAAATTGAGTACAACGAGCGCATCGAAGTCATCGGTGACAACCTTATCCTCACTAAGGTCGAAAACTCTGGTGCGTTTTTAGGGATGGGCTCTGAATTACCGCCTATTCTACGGAAAATCTTATTACTGATTTTACCTGGTATCGTTATGATTGGGTTGTTAGTTTACCTTCTCAAAACTAAAGACTTGACTCAGATCGCCATTGTTGGCCTTGCCTTTATTGTGGGTGGTGGCTTGGGTAACCTTTATGACAGGGTGCTTTATGGCTCGGTAACCGATATGGTCCACATCGATTTAGGGGGAGTTTTTAGGACTGGTATTTTTAATGCTGCCGATGTTTCAGTGATGGTGGGCACTGGTCTTGTTTTATTGGAACAATTCTTAACCAGAAAAAAGGCCATTCCAGCTTCAGAAACCGAATAGAGAACACTATTTTTCAGTCCTATGAATGTTTAATATTCTCTTGATTGATAATTGAACTTATTTGGCGGTAATTTGCAAGATGCAAACTGCTTTTAAAACTCAGGCCGAAATCCTTTCTAAGCTTCATATCGATCAGCTCAATCCAATGCAAGAGGCAGCGGGCGTAGCCATCGAAAATCATACAGAAATTGTTTTGCTCTCTCCTACTGGTACGGGTAAAACCTTAGCTTTTTTACTCCCTTTGATTAAAAAGTTAGATCCTGCGATTACAGAAATACAAGCCCTTATTTTGGCGCCTTCTCGTGAGTTAGCGATTCAAATTGAAACAGTTTTTAGAGAAATGGGAACTGGCTTTAAAGCCAATGCCGTGTACGGTGGCCGCCATGCTTCAAAAGACAAAATGGAGATAAAGCACCGACCCGCAGTGTTGATAGGAACACCAGGCCGAGTGTCAGATCACATGAGAAGAGAAAACTTCCCTACCGAATTCATCCAAACTTTGATACTTGATGAATTCGATAAATCATTAGAAGTTGGCTTTGAATCAGAGATGACCGACATCGTCAACAGCCTAGAAAGCATCAGTCAAAAAATCCTCACTTCAGCGACCAACGACATAGAAATTCCTGACTTTATCAAGTTAGAAAACCCTCAGTTTGTTGACTTCCTTAATGAAGGAGAGTCGCAACTAGAAGTGATTACGGTACTCTCTAAAGAGAAAGACAAAATTGAGGCCCTCGTTGAATCGTTAAAAAATATTGGGGCACAGCCAGGTATCGTCTTCTGTAATTTTAAGGATTCGATAGAACGCATCAGTGATCAATTGCATGCCAATCATATTCCTCATGGCGTTTTTTATGGCGGTATGGAACAAAAAGACAGAGAGCGAACGCTCATCAAGTTCAGAAATGGCAGCTATCACCTTTTATTAGCTACAGATTTAGCGGCCAGGGGAATAGACATCCCTGAATTGAAATTCATCTTCCATTATCATTTACCAAATACGGCAACTGAATTCACACATAGAAATGGTCGAACTGCCCGAATGAATTCTGAAGGGATTGCCTATGTGCTTCAATGGGAAAAGGAAGAATTGCCCGACTTTATTCAATCTTTAAATGCCAAACAAATCTCGCCAAAAGACCTATTGGTCAACCCTAGAGTGAAAAAGGAGTCCTTTCACACCTTATTTATTTCTGGTGGCCGAAAAGACAAAATTTCGAAAGGAGATATCGCTGGACTTTTCTTAAAACAAGGGCTTCTAGAAAAAGAGGCATTAGGCACCATCGAAATCAAGCTAGACTGTGCTTTTGTGGCCATCAAAGCATCTCAATCAAAAAGGGTAATTGAACTACTCAACAACTCAAAGTTGAAGAATAAAAAAGTGCGAATCACACTGGTTTAGTTAAAAAAAAACGTCACTCTAATTTCTTCATCAAGGAAGGTTTAGAGTGACGCAATATTTTACGAAAAGCTATTACTTAGCTCTCCAAGCTTCTTGTTTGGCATTTTCACCTACAGTGACCAGCAATCTTGTTGGGCCTGGCACAAGCACTAAACGTACTTCTTGGTTAGGGAAATCATCTACTTCTACGGGAACACCTTCTCCGAACTCAACATCATAGCCATACTTCCCTAAATTATCTCTTCTCAAACGGACGTAGTTCTTAGCAAAATAAGCGATTGGCAAGAGCACGTCATTATCAGGGCAAAACTCGTCATGGACCAAAGCAATAGCTTCCTCCAATTCTTTTCCGAACTCTTCGATGATTGCATCTTCAAGGTCATGCAGCTCTTCTTCCAATGCATCATAGCGTTCATCGCTATAATCCATATCGTCTAATTCATTGATTTTCTCTGCAATCGCAGTAAAATCGTCATTCAGTTTATCAACATTCATACGCTCTTAATACTTGGCTTCGCACAAAGTATGCAAGTTCATTTAAAACATCCAAGGCAATCAGAAAAAACGTTTGCAAGAGTAGATTTTGATTTTTTAAAGCCCTTATAAAACCTAACTTTACCATTAGGAAACTTTTGAATAGACTAATAAAAACAACGATAAAATGGAAGAGGACTTTTTGCCTTTGTTAGGCACCGATTTTATAGAATTTTATGTAGGCAATGCCAAGCAATCAGCCATGTATTACCAATATTGCTTTGGTTATGAATTAATAGCCTATTCTGGACCAGAAACTGGCGTGAAAGACAGAACGTCTTATGTTTTAAAGCAAGACAAGATAAGGCTTGTCTTGACTTCTGCTCTGCACCAAGACCACCCAATTGCAGCACATGTTAAGAAGCATGGCGATGGCGTAAAAGTATTGGCCCTTTGGGTTGACGATGCAACTAAAGCCTTCCATGAAACGACTAAAAGAGGAGCAGTAGCCGTTGAGGATCCAAAAACCCATCGAGATGAACATGGCGAAGTGGTCACCGCTTCCATTCAAACCTATGGTGAAACAATCCACACCTTTGTGGAAAGAAAGAACTACAAGGGCATTTTCCTTCCTGGTTATGTAAAAAAAGAGAGCAATATCCCTGTCAACCCAATCGGTTTGAAATATGTTGACCATTGCGTTGGCAATGTAGGTTGGGGCGAAATGAATAAATGGGTTGAGTTCTACGAAACCGTCATGGGCTTTAAACTGCTGATTACATTCGATGACAGCGATATCTCCACAGAATACACTGCCCTCATGTCCAAAGTGGTGAGCAACGGAAATGGCTACATTAAATTCCCAATCAACGAACCTGCTGAAGGTAAAAAGAAATCTCAAATCGAAGAATACATTGATTTTTACAATGGCGCTGGCGTTCAACACATCGCCCTTGCTACCGATGATATTCTAAGTACCGTGTCGGAATTAAGAAAAAGAGGCGTTGAATTCTTGAATGTACCGAACACTTACTACGATGATCTTTTAGATCGTGTCGGTAAAATCGATGAGGACTTAGGACCGCTCAAAGAATTGAATATTTTGGTAGACAGAGATGATGAAGGTTATTTACTTCAAATTTTCACTAAGCCAATACAAGATAGACCCACCGTTTTCTATGAAATCATCCAAAGAAAAGGGGCAAAATCCTTTGGTAAAGGGAATTTTAAAGCCCTCTTCGAAGCCATTGAAAGAGAGCAAGAATTAAGAGGGAATCTTTAATTAGTATTCAGCAGGTAGTATTTAGGTTGTAGGAATAACGAATAAAACTTGATTGGTGAAGTAAAAAGCTCACTTACCACCTGAGAGATGATACACCAAAACTAAATACCCAGCACATACCAAAGCACAAAAAAATGATCAGTAAAGAAATACAATCGAAGAAAGATCGCTGGTTAAATAGCCAAATAGATGAAGAAAGTAAGCAGGCCATTCTCGCTCTCAACGAGGAAGAATTAACTGACTCCTTTTATAAAGACTTGGAGTTTGGAACTGGGGGGCTAAGAGGCATTATGGGTGTTGGCTCCAATAGAATGAACAAATACACCATTGGCATGGCGACCCAAGGTTTGGCAAATTACCTTTTAAAAGCATTCCCGAATGAAAAAATAAAGGTGGCTATCGCCCATGACAGCAGAAACAACAGTCGATTCTTTGCGGAAACTACGGCAGCAGTATTTTCTGCCAACGGTATCCACGTTTATTTATTCGAAGAATTAAGGCCAACCCCTGAGCTTTCATTCGCCATTCGCGAATTTGGTTGTAAAAGTGGTGTTGTGATTACTGCCTCACACAATCCAAGGGAATACAATGGCTACAAAGCGTATTGGGATGATGGTGCTCAAGTAATTGCTCCACACGACAAAAACATCATCAAAGAGGTGCAAGCGATTGCGAATGTCTCTGATGTTAAATTTACTAAAATAGAGGCAAACATTGAGGCTTTAGGTGCAGCCGTTGACGAGAAATACCTCCAAGCCATTGAGCGTTTAACACTCGCACAAAACGCAATCAATAATCAGAAGGACTTAAAAATCGTGTTCTCTCCTATCCATGGTACTGGCATTACCTTAGTCCCCGAGATTCTGAAAAGAAAGGGTTTTCAAAAAGTATATGTTGTTGAGGAACAGGCAGAACCCAACGGAGATTTCCCTACAGTAATTTATCCCAACCCTGAAGAGAAAGAAGCCATGACTTTGGCGCTGAATAAAGCGAAAGCATTAGATGCTGATTTAGTAATGGCCACCGACCCCGATGCTGACCGCGTTGGGATTGCTGCCAAAAATGACAAAGGCGAGTTCGAACTACTCAACGGAAATCAAACCGCAAGTTTGCTTGTTTACTTCTTGCTTAAAAAATGGCAAGAAAACGGAAAAATCGATGGCAATCAGATGATTATCAAAACGATTGTAACGACTGATTTACTTGCCAAAATTGCTGAAAGCTTTAACGTTGAATGTCCTGAAACATTGACCGGCTTCAAATTCATTGCCGCCTTGATCAGAGAATTGGAAGGCAAAAAGGAATTCATCGGTGGTGGTGAAGAAAGCTATGGCTATATGATCAGCGATTTTGTGCGCGATAAAGATGCCATTGCCTCTTGTGCCATGCTTGCAGAGATGTGTGCTTGGGCCAAAGACCAAGGACTTTCGGTCTTCGATTTGCTCAAAGAAATCTATACCAAATACGGCTTCTACCTTGAGTCACTAGTGTCTATGACCCGCAAGGGAATGAAAGGTGCTGAGGAAATCAAGCAAATGATGATCGACTTAAGGGCCAATACACCAACAGCCATCGCTGGAATTAAAGTATCTAGAACAATGGATTACCAAAGCTCTGTGGAAAAAGACATGGTTTCAGGAACAAAAAAGCCTATCCATCAACCAAAATCCGATGTCCTTCAATTCTTGCTAGAAGACGGAACGAAAATTTCTGCCAGACCCTCAGGTACTGAACCAAAAATCAAGTTCTACATTAGCGTTAATGCGACCATGGCCTCGCATGATGAATTTTATAATACTAAATTAGGACTAGAAGCTAAAATTAATGTGATCAAAAAAGACTTAAAACTATGAGTATTGCTGCCCTATCCCTTGCTGAATTGATTGAAAGAGACTTAAATCGCCTATCGGCTGAAATCGACTCTTATAAAAACGAAGAAGTGATATGGCTTGCAGAAGGAGAAATTACTAATTCAGCAGGGAATTTGACCTTGCACTTGTGTGGGAATTTGCAACATTTCATTGGTGCAATTATTGGTAAAAGCGGATATGTGCGCGATAGAGAAAGTGAGTTCAGTGTTAAGAATATACCTAAGGCAGAGGTTTTAGAAGCTATTGAATCAACAAAAGCTATTGTAAATCAGACCCTGCA
>JBLIES010000114.1:0-11092 GCA_047633135.1 Roseivirga sp. | reverse complement strand
TTGCCAGCGGTCGGTATTTCGTAGTAGTTATCTAATGGCCCCACATTGCCGATGCCAGGCCCTACATTGCCCAATGTTGTAGCAACAGCACCAAAGGCAGTTGTAAAATCTAAGTTCATGGTGGACAGTAGAATCACCCCTAGGATGAAAATCAGAATATAGATCATAATAAAGGCGAGTACATTAGACACTACGCCTTGGTCTATAGCCTTACCACTGATCCGCACTGGCAAAACAGCTGAGGGGTGAAGCTGACGTTTAAGCTCTAGAAAAGAGTTTTTAAATAAAACCACATGCCTGATGATCTTAACTCCACCAGCGGTAGATCCCGCAGATCCCCCCACCAATAAGAGAATGAAAAATAACACGGATAAGAAAGGTGCCCAGGAGGTGTAATCAGCAGAGACAAAACCTGTTGTTGTAATGATTGACACCACTTGGAAAAGTGAATCTCTGAAAGATTTTTCGAAACTGTTTTCGGTAACTACCATTACCGTAATCGTTACAATTACAGTAATTACAAGTGTGAATACTGTGTAAACAATGAATTCTTCATTCTTTGTGATTTTCTTGAAATTTCGCTTCAGCGCATAATAGGTTAGCGTGAAACTTGTCCCAGCTAAAAACATAAAAACAATCAATACATACTGAATGAATGGAGTGTCGAAATAAGCGGCACTGGCGTTTTTGGTAGAGAACCCACCTGTAGCCATGGTGGTCAGTGCATGGTTTACTGCATCGAACATGCCCATTCCACCGAAATAAAGTAAAATAGCTTCTAGTAACGTAAGTCCCACATAAATCAACCAAAGGCGTTTGGCAGTATCCTGAATTCTTGGCTGAAGTTTGTCTGGTGTAATGCCAGGCGCTTCGGCTACAAAAAGTTGCATTCCACCAATCCCCAAAAAAGGAAGGATAGCCACCGCCAAAACAATAATTCCCATTCCACCAATCCACTGGGTAAAACTTCGCCAAAATAAGATGCTTTTAGGCACTGATTCAATATCGTTGAGGATAGAGGCTCCTGTGGTCGTGTAGCCCGAGATGGTCTCAAAGAACGCATTAGTGAAATTCGGAATACTGCCACTCAAAATAAAGGGGAGTGCTCCAAAAATCGACATCACAATCCAACCCGAAGTAACGACTATGTAACCGTCACGCTTCTTTAATTCTTTGCTCGCTAATTTTCTGGTAGAGAACCTTAAAAGGAAGCCAACAGAAGCAGTTATTATCGCAGAAAGTAAAATTGCTTTCCATTCTTCTTCTTTGTAATAAAATGAAACAGGCAGACAGATCGCCATAAAGCCAGCATTCATCAAAAGAAGAACACCCAATATATTGGCAATAACTTTTACGTTAAATCTAGTCTTACCGTCCATTTTGGTTAAACAAAGTAAGATTCTACTTTATGAATGCATTCTGGTTTAGAGAGTACAACTACCCTGTCCTTATCTTGGAATTGAAAATCACCAGGTGTAGTAAGGCCTTTTCCATTTCTAATTACACCGCCTATAATCGCTGATTTTGGGAAGTCTAAATCTTGCAGCTGTCGTTTAGTGATTTTAGAGTCTTCTTTTACTTCAAATTCTAATATTTCGGCATCAACCCCATGAATACTGGTAATAGAAACGATTTCTCCCTGCCTGATATGCCTAAATATAAAGTTGGCAGCGATAAGCTTCTTATTAATCATGGTGTCTACACCAATGCTTTGAGATAGATGGATATAATCCATGTTTTCTACCATGGCAATCGTCTTTTTTACTCCGTTGTTCTTCGCCACTAAACAAGAAATGATGTTAGTCTCTGAATTTCCTGTCACCGCAATAAAAGCGTCTATGTCCGAAATCCCTTCTTCGAGCAGTAAGTCAACATTACGTCCGTCTCCATTGATCACCATTGCGTCTGGTAATTGATCAGCCAATTCAAAACATTTCTGTGGGTCGCGTTCTATAATCTTTACGCTGTATTGCTTGCTCAGTATTTTAGCGGCATGGAAACCAACCCTAGACCCACCGAGAATCATAATGCTTTTTACAGGTTCTTTCTTCTTTCCTGATAAGAAAAGGAGTTTTTCAACCCCATCTGGTTGGGCTACAAAATAGGCATGGTCGTTTAATTGGAATTTAGTGTTTCCGTAAGGAATGATAGTTTCATTATTCCTTAGAATAGCAACCGTTACGAAATTTTGCTGAGGATTTAGCCTGGCGACCTCCTGCATGGACTTACCATTCAAGGGACTATTCTCCTCAATGTTGACACCAATCAATGATAGAAGACCTTTGTCAAATTCGAAACTGTCTGTTAAGGCAACTTCCTTTAAAAGTCTTTTTATCTCTTTTGCCGCTAGTGATTCCGGTGAAATGATGTCATCAATACCTAAGTGCTTTAGGTTAAGCTTGTCTTTTTGATAAAGAAACTCTGTATTGGAAATTCTAGCAATGGTCCGTTTGGCGCCAAGGTGCTTGGCAATTATCGCTGTTGCAATATTCGCATCTTCCGATGAAGTTACCGCAATTAAAAGATCTGCTTGTGAAACACCCGCTTCTTCTAATACGCTATAAGAGGTAGAATTGCCTTTGATTGTGGAAGCATCCACAGTATTCGATGCATATTTTAATTTATCTTGAACCTGGTCTATGAGAACAATATTCTGACCTTCGGCACATAATAATTTGGCTAAATGAAAGCCTACATTTCCAACACCTGCTATGATTACTCTCATTCCTTTTTATTCAAAAAAACGTGCGAAGTTAGTCAAACTTATTTTTACACTCTTTAAAACATACTGTTAATACTGCAATTGATATGAATGTAATTTAATCAGGTTTATAGCCCGACCTGATATGGATGTCTCGTTGTGGAAAAGGTATTTCTACTCCATATTGTTTGAACTTTTCGAAAATCAAATAGTAGAGTTGACTTTTTAAAATGACAGGTCGAGTAATGAATGTGCTTGTCCAAACCATCAAGTCAAAATTGAGTGAACTGTCGCCATACTCAATGAAGAGAACTTCAGGAGCTGGCGACTTTAATACGTCAGGGTGATTATTGGCAATATCCATTAAAATCTTATTGATTTGCGCAGGGTCTTCGTTGTAAGAAACGCCTACAGGCACGTGAAAACGGATACTCCTATCATTATGACTCCAGTTGATTACTTTTTGGCTGATGAATTCAGAGTTAGGAATAATGATAGAGATATTATCATTCGTATTGACAGTAGTAGCCCGGGCAGCCACTTTTACCACATCACCCGAAATGTCGCCAACTTCGATTCTATCTCCCACTTTGATGGGGCGCTCGAACAGGATGATAAGGCCTGAAATAAAGTTATTGGCTATATTCTGTAAACCAAAACCAATACCAACACCAAGTGCTCCGGCTAATACAGTGAGTGAACCAAGGTTGATGAAGCTCTGAACGATAACGATACCACCAACTAGCACAATTACGTATTGTATTATGGTTCCTATTGATTCACTGACCCCAATATCATCTGAATAACGACTAAGGATCTGCTTAACAAAAACGCTTTTTAACTTACTACTGAAGAAGGCGAGTAAGGTGAGGTAAAAAATAACTTTTAAGATCTTTATGAACGTAAGCGGGTGTTCGACATTGTCATTCAAGGGGATGTTAAGAAAAGGAGTTTTATCTAAGCCAATGATGGAAAAGAGAAAGGCAAACCCAAAAATGAGGATAATGTACTTGGTGGTATTACCAATGGAGAGTACTGTTTTCCTATCTTCTATGTACCTCGATAGGATTTTGTTTATCAAAATTGATCGAGTAATATTTCCTATGAGATTAACGAAAAAAAGGAAGGCTATTGGGAGAATAATCTCAGTAGCAGTCATTGCTATGCCGAATACCTTGAATGGTTCTCCAATAAGCGGAATCTGCTCATTGATGAAAATAACGAATTGCCTGTAGGCCGAAATCACGTTTGTGACCGGGCTATCCGAAATGATTTCTTGCATGAGGTCAATTTATGACTTTTATTTAATTATGGCATTAGCAATGATGAATCTCCGTAGCTTAAAAACCTATAGCCACTGTCGAGCGCTTGGTGGTACACCTTTTTCCAGTCTTCACCAATAAAAGCTGCAACAAGTAAAATGAGAGTGCTTCCCGGTTGATGGAAGTTCGTAATCAAGCCATCGCAAACTCTGAATTTGTATCCTGGGAAGATGAAAATCTCTGTGGTACCAATTATTTGATTCAAACTGTTGCTTTCCATCCACCCAAAAATCGCTTGAAACGATTCGCTTCTTGAGGGAAGTTGATCATATGCATCATAAGGTTCCAATTTCTGGATGTTGAAATTTTCTTTACCATTGATCAATCTTACGCCAAACCAGAAAAGACTCTCAAGTGTACGCATCGAAGTAGTGCCCACGGCAAACACTTTACCCTTAGCCTCAATTACGTCTTGAATGCTCTCTTTGGTGACTACCATTTGTTCCGAATGCATTGGGTGCTCAAGAATATTGTCCGATTTGATCGGTTGGAAAGTCCCTGCACTCACATGAAGTGTTAGAAAGGATTCTTTGACACCCTTCTCTTTTAGTTTTTCAAGAATTTCTGAAGTGAAATGAAGACCTGCGGTAGGAGCAGCCACAGCGCCATCATGTTGAGAATATACGGTTTGGTAGCGAGGCTTATCGCTTTCTTCTGCAGCTCTGTTGAGGTAGGGCGGAAGCGGTACTTTACCAGATACTTCTACGATTTCTGCAAAGGAGATGTCTTGATTATCCCATTCGAACTGGATTGATTTTTTGTCACGATCTACAACTTTGGCTTTGAGTACTACTTTACCTCCATTTATTTCTAGAGACCTTTCTAGGGGGATTTCATCTTTCCATTTCTTGAAATTACCTACCATACATTCCCATGTCACCGATGTTCTTTCTTCCATCACGATGCTTAGAATTTCGGAAGGCGCAATTGGTTTAAGTAGAAAAATTTCAATTTGCGCGCCAGTAGCCTTATTGAAAATAAGGCGTGCAGGAATTACCTTTGTGTTGTTGAAAAAGAGGGTGCTTTCTTTTGGAATCAGCTCAATAATGTCCCTGAATTTCTCATGAGTGATACTGCCTTTTTTATAATGAAGCAATTTGGATTGGTCGCGCTCGGCTAAGGGGTACTTGGCAATTTTCTCATCCGCCAATTCGTAGGTGTAATCCGCCAGGTTGATGTGTTTTTTTTTTGATTCCATTTAGCGGTAAAGTTAATCGCCAAAGCGCATCAATCAGAATGAAATCGAAGGAAAAATTAACATTTAGCTTAGCGAATGAGTATATTCGGCAAAATATTAAATAAAGAATTATGGGAAGAGGTGATATTAAAACCAAGAAGGGCAAAATATCTAACGGTTCATACGGAGTGAAACGTCCAAAGGATCAGGGTAAATCTAACGACCACAAGCCACCGGCTGAGGCGAAGAAGTAAGAAATACTAATATGAAAAATATTGAGGCTAGCTGAAAAGTTAGCCTCTTTTTTTTGCGATTCTGGTCACTTAGCTGAACGGAAACGAACACTTTTTCAGTAAAAGATGTCTATAATTTTTGCAACTGTCTGACATCCATTGGCTTTCATTTGTTGGCACAGCTTTGGCCTAAAGGAGGGAGGTCAATAACGACAAGGTTAAACAAAGCCACCTTTGGTCAGGTGGCCACAGAAAACATCAAAACAACAGCATGAAAACAATAGGTCGAAATAAAATCGCAGCTTTGATTATTCTACTTTTTGTAGGGTCAATTCTTACTTCTCTCAAAGCAAAATCACCAACGCATACTAAGCCAGTAATCATCGAAGATCAATCGTATCTTATTGATGTTCAATCGTATGTCGATTCTTACTTAGAGGCGATCACAATTGAAGAAGAATCAATCGCCATTATCAAAGTTTTCGATCAAAGTGGAATTCTCGTCTTTCAAGGGCAAATGGGAGAATTAAGCGAAGAAGGCTTGAAGATCTACAGACAAGCAGACTTTTTATCTGTATTAGATAACACCTCTTACTACCAATTGAACAGTAAGCAGTAGGGGTTTAGTTTAGTTTAAGGTTGATTAAGGTGATTTCGTACGGAGATCGCCTTGTCAATTTTTGAAGTAATTTGATGAAAATGTCACTGTCTAAAGTTTAAGTAAGCTCTACTCAGCCTTGGCTTTACTTCAATATAGTTTTGACTTAAAGTCATACTTGGATGTCAAAACTAAGTATTGCATTTTTTATAACTCATTCAATGATTTTTTATGGTGAGGTACTTATTTCTCTAAGCTTGTAGTCGAATGATGCTGGCGAGCTTAAGGTTTTTAGAACAAGGTTTCTGGAGTAATTATCCATTTTCACGCCAAAAGGTGCTTCGCTAATTTCGCCTAAATGAGTAAAATCACAATACCCTTCATTTTCTATCTAAAACCTCCATTCATCTTCCCATCAGTCGGTTTTGTATGGGAGCCTTCCCATTTCCTGAGACATCCCCTCATCTTTCCCGCCAAACTAATAATCAACCCATTCTGGCAGGAGCAATTGCTTTTAATCCTGCAACACCAGCCCCAAGGATCAATACTTTGGAAGGGATGATACTTTCCGAAGGCGAGGGTAGTTTGTCACCGCTCTGTTTCAGCTTTGATTATTGCATGATAAGACGGAACTTCGAACCGAAATATGAAATACTATATCTTAGCAGGGGAGGCTTCTGGCGATATGCATGCCGCCAATTTGATGAAACAGCTCAAATTAAGGGATACCAATGCGTATTTTAGGATTTGGGGAGGGGACAAAATGCAAGCTGAGACCAACGAAATGGTGAAGCATTTTAAAGACAATTCCTTTATGGGGATTTTTCAGGTAGTGACTAACCTTAAAACCATCAAGAGAAACCTCAGCCTTTGCGAAGAAGATATCACGAGATTTAAGCCTGACGTTCTGATCCTTATCGATAATTCTGGCTTCAACTTGAGGATTGCCAAATATGTAAGCCAGTCCGAATTAAACAGTCGGATTTACTACTATATACTTCCTCAAGCTTGGGCTTGGAAACAGAAAAGAGTCCATACCATTCACCAATGGTGCCATCGCGTTTTTGCTATTCTACCTTTTGAAAAAGCTTTTTATAAATCTTATGGCTACGAGGTAGACTATGTAGGACATCCAATTTTAGACTCCATCGCTCAGCGAAAGCCACATTTGATTGGTTTGGAAGCATTGAGAGCCGAGTTTGGCTTATCGAATCAACCAATTATCGCTTTGCTGCCAGGTAGTCGTAAGCAGGAGATTAAGACTAAGCTTCCAGCCATGCTAAAAGTGGTTAGGCATTTCCCAGAGTATCAATTCGTGATTGCAGGGTCAGATACAATAAGCCCTGAGTTTTATGCAGAATACAACCCCCATAGCATAAAGGTCATCTTTAGTCGGACTTATGATGTTTTAAATTCTGCTCAAGCGGCTTTGGTTACTTCAGGAACGGCTACACTCGAAACGGCCTTATTGAAAATACCTCAAGTAGTTTGCTATAAACCCGGTTATGTCACTTACCATTTACTGAAGCGGATTGTCAAAATCAAATTCATCTGCATGGTTAACTTGGTCTTAGATCGAATGGCTGTTCAAGAACTTATCGAAGGGGAGCTTAACGAGGAAAGATTGGTCGAAGAACTAAGTCTTATTTTAGAAGGAGAGAAGCGCGAGGAAATGCTAAAGGACTACGTTGAATTAGAAACCAAACTAGGTGGAGAAGGTACTTCGGCACGAACAGCCCAATTGATGTGGGAGGATATTTCTAGTACAATGCAATCAGACCTCCTCTAGCATTGAAGTGCCTTCAGAAAGATCGCCAGAAGTCCATCGCCAATTTTCGTGAATCCTTATTTTACCATTTGGCATCATTTCAGGCCTAGAATTACAGAGTCCGGTTTTCAACTCGTGCTTATCATTAATTTGATGATAACTTAAGTCAATCGTTCCGTCTTCCTTTACAATCCCAATAAGGTGGCCGTGAAGAATTTTCTGGTCAGCATAAGTGCAGCTAAGCATATTTCCTTTCTGCAGATAATGGAAAATGAGATTGCTCGACACCTCACCATTCTCTGAATTAGTAGCGACCTTAAATCTTCGATTGTTATAGTCTATTGCCATGCTATAAATTTAGGCTTTCCTCAAATAAATATACTTGAAAAAGCAATGCGCTTGAAAGAACGTTTCCCTGACTGTAATTTTTACCTCAATACTAGTTTTACGACAGCAACCGATGGAAGCCCGATTGTCTCCGTTTTTTGATCTAGTTCCCCAAATCTAGGTTGAGGCCTCAACGAGAAGCTCAGGCCAGTGGATACCTCTTCGAATAGCGGATAGTTCGGCCATTGAGAAGCATGATGCCTGCCAGCTTATCTAGCAGGCAATCTTTTATTGTCTTGCTACAATCCCTCTTCAAACCTTAGTCAATCTCCTCTCCAATGATTAATTTGACATGAACCAGACCAAAAGGAAACCTTTCAAAATAAGTTTGGGTTTTTGAACCATGCAGAACGAAGAGCTACTTAATCAAATCGCTTCTTTTCCAGATTTTCAGGATGTACCCCGGCAGCAAATCCAATGGCTATTGGATAGAGGAGAGGTAGTGAATGTCCCGGCAGGAGATAGTTATATAAGAAAAGGAGACCCTATTGATAAACTCTTTATTTTATTGAAAGGCAGTTTGTCTTTGAAGATGGAGCAGAACGGGCAATTCAAAGAGGTTTACCATATGGAGGTTGGTGAGATATCTGGCCTTTTGCCCTATAGCAGGGCACAGTCTGCAATGGGCTATGGAAACGCTGTAATTGACTCCGATTTTTTCATGCTGGACAAGTCGCATTTTAGAGATTTGGTTTGCGAATGCCATGAATTAACAGCCATGCTCGTCCACGAGATGACCGATCGAGTGAGAGATTTCACGAGAAGTCAACATCAGGATGAAAAACTGATGGCTTTGGGTAAGCTTTCCGCAGGTTTAGCCCATGAATTGAACAACCCAGCGGCAGCTATGGTGCGCAGTTCCGAGTCGCTTCAAAAGCACTTGGGCACTGTCCCTGATGAGTTCAAGCGGATAATGTCCATGAAGGTAACTGACGAACAAATTGACTTGGTCAGTGGAATCATTTTCGATAAGGTAACCAAAGGGGTGAAGAAAGGGGAAACCATGATGATGCGCAGCCAAAGGGAGGATGATATTACAGATTGGCTGGAGGATAATGGTTATGGAGATTGCTATTTACTTGCCGAAACCCTTGCTGAGTTTGGTTTTGAGGAGAGCGAACTGCAAGAGATTAGAGATGGTCTTGATCATGACGCCTTTCCAAAAGTGATGGGATGGATTGACAATGTGCTGACAACAGAAAAAATGGTAGGCGAAATCAAAGAAGCCGCGAGACGTGTCTCAAGCTTGGTCAATTCGATCAAAAGCTATTCTCACATGGACCGTTCCAGCGATAAAACCGCCACCGATATTCGCGAAGGAATTCAGAATACTATTACCATATTAGGTCATAAGCTGCGCAAAAACCAAGTTAAATTGATCGAAGAATATGACGAACAACTACCGCTTATCAACGCGATTCCGGGTGAATTAAACCAAGTTTGGACTAATATCATCGACAATGCCCTAGATTCAATGGAAGCAAATGGAGGTGAATTAAAAATCAAAGCTAGCAGAAGGGGAGATATGGTGAACATACAAATCATTGATTCTGGGTCGGGTATTCCAAAGGAAATTCAGAGCCGTATTTTCGATCCTTTTTTTACGACCAAGGACATCGGGAAAGGAACGGGTTTAGGTTTGGAAGTCGTTCATCGTATTGTACAAGGTCACAACGGATCCATCAATTTAGAATCTGCTCCAGGCAGAACCAAATTCGAATTCTGTTTCCCAATCAGTCAATAGTCAAAAAATCAAGATAGAGGAATTGATCAATGAGTAAGCAACCCATCATTTTTACCATAGATGACGATGAGCAGGTGTTATCTGCCATCAAAAGAGATTTACGCACGGAATTCCGATCGGAGTACCGCATTATGAGTACTACTTCCGCTCAAGAAGCACTAGAGGCTTTAAAGGAGTTAAAACAAAAAGGGGAGGAAGTAGCCCTCTTTCTTTCTGACCAAAGAATGCCTGAAATGACAGGTGTAGCCTTTTTAGAACAAGCCAAAAAGATTTATCCTTCGGCCAAAAGAGTGCTGCTAACGGCCTATTCTGATATTGATGCGGCAGTAAAAGCGATCAATGATGTACAATTGGATTTCTATTTAACCAAGCCTTGGGATCCACCAGAAGAGAAGCTTTATCCTACATTGAATGATCTATTGGACGAATGGCAGATCAACCATATTCCTGCTTTTAGGGGGATTAGGGTAGTGGGTTATCCATATTCACCAAAGTCACATGCGCTGAAGGATTTTCTTTCGGGCAACTTGATTCCTTACCAGTGGCTGGATTACAACCAAGATGAAATAGCCCAAGAATTGATGCAATTGGCAGCCTTAGCAGGCACAGATTTACCAGTAGTGTTTTTTGAAGATGGCAGCCGCTTGGTAAACCCCAAAATGGTGGAGTTAGGGGAGAAGATCGGTTTAAAAAGTAAGGCAGCCGAAACCATGTACGATGTGGCCATTATTGGCGCTGGCCCTGCGGGTATGGCTGCGGCAGTTTATGGCGGTTCCGAAGGGCTGAAAACCATTTTGATTGAAAAGCATTCACCCGGAGGACAAGCAGGTACTAGTTCTAGGATAGAAAACTATCTCGGTTTTCCGAAAGGAATCAGTGGGGCTGAATTGACCAGAAGGGCGATTACCCAAGCGACTAGGTTTGGCATAGAGTTTTTATCGCCACAAGCGGTAATCGCTATTGAAACGAAAGATCAGTATAAGATGGTTAAGCTCGAAGATGGGGGAGTGATCAATGCCAAAGCGGTGATCATTACCACCGGAGTGCAGTACCGAAAACTGGAAGCTGAGGGTATCAATAATTTTACTGGGGCAGGTATTTATTATGGTGCTGCGACTACTGAAGCACATGCTTGTAAAGGCAAAGATGTGTATATCGTTGG
>JBLIES010000113.1:0-11230 GCA_047633135.1 Roseivirga sp. | reverse complement strand
GCTCAATTTTTAGCTGACCACGCCAAATCAAATGGGTAAAACATTAGTTCCTGCTTCGGGTTCTTTAATCACCTGAAGCAGGAGATAAGGTATGTATATTATTAAAGTAAAAGGGAAGGCTAAAATTCCTGATTATATTCAGTTGCGCGATGAAAACTTCGTATTGATTGCATACTTCAGGGCAGACCGACCGTTAAAAAAATTAGAAAAGTTTGGTTTAGAAGGAAAGGAAGAAGAGTTAGAAGCTCTAATTACTTCATTAGCCTTCGGCAAGCTTCAAAAATTGGAAATATAAATTATGCCTTTTTCAGGAGAGCCTACTGTCAGCATCGATGATGCAACTATTTTTCAGGATGATAAGACTGTTTTAAACAACATTACCCTTTCCATTAATAAAGGAGAATTGGTTTATTTAGTTGGCAGAACCGGTAGTGGGAAAAGCTCTCTTCTCAAAACACTTTATGCTGATTTGCCACTTAGGTTGGGTAAAATAAAAATCGCTGGATTTGATATCCAATCGATGAAACGCAACGAAGTACCTCTTTTGAGAAGAAAACTAGGTGTGATTTTTCAAGATTTCCAGCTTTTCCCAGACAGAAGCGTAGCCGAAAACATCTTTTTTGTGATGAAAGCGACTGGATGGACGAACAAAGCTAAAATGAAAAGTAAACTGGCCGATGTACTTATGAAAGTAGGACTTGGGGTAGTGTCTAACAAAATGCCTCATCAATTATCTGGTGGTGAGCAACAAAGAGTAGTAATTGCACGCGCCTTAATCAATGATCCAGTGCTACTCATTGCAGATGAACCTACGGGCAACCTTGATCCTGAAGTGTCGGATGGTATTTTTCAAACTTTTATGGAAATCAATAAAGGGGGTACAACTATTCTAATGGCTACTCATGATTATAATTTGATCAAAAACTACCCTAAACGCGTCCTTAAATGCGAAAAAGGAGCCATTCTAGATTCTAATGAAGTAGAACTCAGCTTGTTTAAAGTGAGCTAGACCCTGCCGAATTACCATTCGAATTGGGGCTTTTCAATTCCTCTAAAATAGCTAATTGCTTATTGATGAGGTGGAGCTTCTGCCTCAGTAAATGCACTAAAGCATTCTTTACCTGCGGTGTTTCTTGGTCTTCTTCATACGTTACCTTCAGTTCATTATACAAATCATCTAAAGACTCAATATCAGCTTCTAGGTAACTGAAATATTCTTGATCGGTGATCTGTTCTGAAAGCTCCAATTTTTTTTCGGAAATCATCGAAGTATAAAAGGTCTCTATTTGCTCAAACTCTTGAAGAGTAGAGCGTTGATCAACTGTTGGGTTGATTGCAGAAAACTTATCTGCGGCTAAATAGACCACTGCAATTAACAGCACAGCCACTGCAATACGCCAATACCAAATTCCATTATTAATTGGCTTCACTTTGTTGTCATTCAATGACGTATCTATTTTATTCCAAACCTTATTATTAGGTTCAGCAGTATCGAAAGCGTCTTTATTCTCTCTGATGAAATCTTCTAACTTATCCTTCATTTTAGAATTGTTGTTTTAAAATTTCTTTGAGTTTTTTCTTTGATCGATTGAATTGCGACTTAGAGGTAGACTCTGTGATCTCTAGAATCTGAGCAATCTCCTTGTGATCGTAACCTTCGATCAGGTATAATGTGAGCACTAACCGATAACCTTCAGGTAAAAGTGCGATGGATTTTTTTACTTGCTTGATGTCGTAGTCGTAATCGTTTTCATCAACTGTGTCGTAGCGCTCATCATAATCTGAATAATCATCTACTTGCTGAAATTCAACCTTCCGCTTTTTCACAACATTAATGGCATTATTAAGCGTAATCCTCTTCAGCCAGCTACCGAAAGAGGCCGTTCCTTTGTAACTATGAATATGATTGAAGGCGCTTACGAAACTCTCTTGAAGAACGTCTTCTGCCTCCATTTCATTATTTGTAACACGGAGGCAAACATTATACATGGCCTTGGCATAAAGCTTATACAATTGATATTGGGCTTGTCTATCTCCCAATAAACATCCTTCTATAACTTCTTGATGAAGATTTTGATACTTAGTTTCCAAATTCGTTAACCATGTACTAAAGACAGCCCAACATTTGAAGGGTTGCTTTTCAAAGATAAAAAAGATTATTGGAACAAGAATGCCAGCACAGAAGCTTACTCTTCAATCTTTTCTATTGGTTTCATTTTCTCCATATCGAAATGCTTGGTGAAGAACTCATCGCACCATAGGCAAACATTCATTAATTTCTCTGTTCGTTCTTCGGCATATTCCTTGGAAACACCAATTGATTCTCCCATCGACCAAGGATCTCCTTTATCAATTTTCTGAAAAATCGGGGAGGTTGAAATACGTTGAAGCACATCGGCCACCTTTTCTTTCCTGGCATCGCCCATGGCCTTTTTGGTACCTGGGCAACAAGGGTTGATTGCCCAAAGCTGAATAGAAATCTCTTGAGGGATGTCCTTGCCTCCATTGAGGAAACCTATTCCACCAGAGAGTACTCCACAGAAGTTGTGTTTAGGCTTTTTAAGCCAATTATTCTTTTGAATGGCTCTTCCTCTGGCCCAATTACCACCAAGCCACATATCCTCAGTTGCGCCCCAATAACCCCAACTCAAAGGGAATTTATTCAGGTAATTTTCTTTTTTAATAAGTGGGTCCTTTTCATCACCATTTACACCTTTCGAGTTAAAGAGATCGGCTAGCTCAATTAGTCTGTTGCCTGCCCCTTTGTGATAACGATCAATAGAAGCGATATCGAAACGAGAGACTCCCTTTTCGATCAGCGTATCTAATATTTCTTCTGTCAATAGATCTCCATTGGTTTGCACCATAATTTGAGTCTCCCCTTTGTAGCGCTCCTTGAGTTTATCTAAAATCTTGTATAACAACTTTTTATCTGCAACTGGCTCTCCTCCCGAAAGAATTAAACGATCAATTTTAGCTGGTAAATTCTCTATGATAGCCATACAGTCTTCTTCTGATATTCTTGCCCCGTAAGGTCCAGAACTATTGTAGCAATGATCGCAATGATCGTTACACAGCTGAGTAAATACCCAATAAACAGATTCGCAATGGTCAAATTTGTTAGTCATGTTTGCTTTATTTTTGAGAATTACCAAGAGGTAATTCCGTAGTCTTCTTCTAAAATTTCAAATGCTGAATGGACTGGTTTCACACCTGATAACCATTCAGTAAGCTTATCGACATAATTATCGAGGTGTGTAATCTGCTGAACGCCATGCTCCACAATCGGATCAAGGGTTGTAGCGAAAAGAACCCCACCATATTTCTTGGTTTGCCAACTCACAACTTCGCCAGACCCATTGGTTTGAACGACTTCGGCATGATTGGGCACCTCGGTATAAATACCATGCGTGTGCCAGCATGCGTGCCTCGGCTTTAAACCCTGATAAACAGGATGACTATAGTCTGTTTTGGCCACTGGCGGATTGTTCGGATTTTCTACCCACCAATAATTATTGACTGGCCGATCTTCCCAAACGCCTTCCATCCAACCCGTTGTGGTGTCTCCTTCCACAAAAACCTTCTTGCCGAGTTTCAAAAAGTCATAAATCACCTCTTTTCTGGCCGTCAGTTCCTCTTGGTTGGATTGAAACGGAATTACAATCGCTTCTAAATGTTGAATATTTTCTAAGCTGAAATCATAAATATAGATCAACTCGTAAATGTCTTTGTATTTAGGTGCTTTGGCCATTGCATATTGAGACCATACTCCATTGAATAATAATCCTATCTTACTCATACCGTCACCATTTTAGATTTCGTAAACAAAATTAAATTGTGGTAAAGCATTGCCAAAGCACTTGCTTGATGCTCCTCTTCTCCATCTAAAGAATAGTTTCCATCACCCAGAGGGCCACTAGCGGTAAGAATAATAGTCCCGTTGGTAGACAGTTCATCGATCACGATGATTGGCCTTTGCCAAGTATCTTCTAGAATAACTTCTGCCACCGCTGCAGCTTTGATATAACCACAAGACCACCAACCGCTGATGCCATGATTGAAGGTGAGTTCATCGACAGCGACATTATTCATTAAATTGTTCGCGTCTGACTTGATGCGATAACGGACGTCAATCGTTTTTTTAGAATTGTCCATCACCCATTGGTTCTGAGGAATCCAGTCGGTAAACCAACCATCAAAGCAAAAAAGCGTTTTACCCTGTGACAGAAAATCGACTACTTGGGCTTTGATCTTAAGCATGGCAATCTGATCGCTACCATTCGGAACTATCAATAAATCGTAAGGGGATAAATCGGGATTAAAGTTGGCAGTAACCTGTTCAATATGGTATTCAACTTCAGCATTCGACTTGAAGTATTCTTCAATACCATGAATTCCATTTGATACTACTATCGCTTTCAATTGACTCATACGCTCTTACTTAATCGGTGTTTTCATTGAATTGTTCCCAAAAACTAATCTCATTGGTTGCCCCAGTCCTAACATCGGCAACAAAGGCTTCTTTACTTTGATAACAAGTGAGCTGCCCGTGCTCCATCAGCCCCATGCTATCCCCTACCAGTAAAGCCTCTTTCAAGTCGTGGGTAACAAAAAGTGTTGTAATGCTAAACTGCTCACTGAGCTGCATAAAGAATTGCTGCATTTGAGCTCTTATTTCTGTGTCTAAGTTTCCAAAAGGTTCATCTAAAAGCAGCACCGCTGGATTAATGATTATTGCCCTTCCGAAAGCTACTCGCTGCCTTTGCCCGCCAGATAATTGCTCAGGCATTTTATCTGAATGATCCACTAGCCCTAGTTTACCAATCATTTGAATGGTTCTTTGCTCGATCTCTTGCTTATCTAAGCTTCTCAAACGAAGCCCAAAAGCAATGTTTTCGAATACATTCAGGTGCGGAAAAAGCAAAGGCTCTTGGTATAAATAGACAATACCTCGCTCGGCAGGCTTCAATTCGTTAATTGAATTGCCATCCAATTCGATTTCACCCGAATCGAAATCTAAAAGGCCAGCGACTATTTTAAGTAACGTAGTTTTTCCGCAACCAGATTTACCCAGTACACTCAATGTTTTTCCCTTTTCCAATTCAAGAGAGAGCTGCTGTACAACAGCTTCGTTTTTATAGGTCTTGACAATATTTTTAACTGATAAATAACTCATCTAAAAACAAATCTTTTATTAATATAAAGTAGTAACACAGGCGGAAGAATCAACAAACAACTGGCTAAGGCTGCAAAATACACATTGGCCTCGCCTACGTAGAAGAACACCTCCATGGTTAAAGTCTCTACCTTTCCGATACCTATTACGCTGGTTAATCCATACTCGAACCAGGAAAGTAAAAAGGTCTGGAAGAAGCAGAGCAAAATAATATTCTTAGACACTGGTAACAAAACCCGAGTAAAAGTTTGGTACTGGCTACCGCCTAAGGTAGCAGTCAGGTCCTCAAAAGACTTCAACCTCTGATCCCAAAAACTGCTGAATAGGATCACGCTGAAAGGATAGAGTAGAATAACCTGTGCGATCACAACACCAATCAATTTACCTGCCAAGCCTATAGCAATAAAATAATAGAGTAAGAATGCCCCAAAAATAACGGGAGATAAAATAAAGGGCAGGTATGCCAACAGTAATAACTTTTCCTTTTTAGGGTGATAAGCCACATGTCTACTGGTGATAAAACCTAAAACCGTCACAAAGGCAGCCACCGACAAGGCGAGTATAGTTGATGTAATTGCACTTTCGCTCAATCCTGACTGTAACCCAAAAAGATCGACCCAATGCTGGGTAGTAAATTGTTCTGGCCAAAGTTGAGGGAATCGGTATTGTGTGACCAAAGACAGCAAAGGCAATAAAAAAAACGGCAAAGCCAAAGCCAGAATCAAAAGCGATATAAAAGGCTTAAATCTAGACTGCATAACTCTTTAGTAATTTACGTTTGTAGGCAAACCCCAAAAAGAACACCATCATTACCGTATAAATAAGTGCAATGACGTAGGCTTGAGGAATGGTAGCAAGATCAAATCTTTCTAATTTCCTCATTGTCAAAATAGACATCATCTGTGGGCTCTGTCTACCCAAAAGCAATGGGATTTCATAAGAGCCCAACACAAAAACAAAGAACAATAGATTGGTAGCAAGCCCCCCTTTGATCAGAATCGGTATAATTACTTTACTTCTAATTTGTTGCGTTTTCGCCCCGAGTGTTTCTGCCAGTTGGGCTAACTCATCCACTTTTTTTGAGCGGTAGATATTTAAATAGACCAAGGTGAAAAAGGGAAAGGCGAGCATCACATGGGTAAGAATTATGCCAACTCCGTAAGCATCGTTGATCAAATCGGGAAAAGCTTCGATAGAATCGATGATACCTGTTTGATAAAAAAATCGCGCTAAGAACCCTCCACCAGAAAGGAGTTGAAAGCTGAAAAATGCTGCTACAGCTGGTGGAATGGCTAAAGGCAAATAAATCGAGAATGAAAGCGGACCTGCATTCAGCCTTGCTGAGTATTTAATTACCAGTAACATGGCCAAGCATGCCGAAATAATAATCGCAACAAAAGCAACATAAACACTATAACCAATCGAGTCTAAAATCTCATTCGAGCTAAAAGCCCAAGTCCAATGCTTCAAAGTAAATCCATTCGCCAAGGCACCTACCCCCCCGAAGCTATACAGAATGGCATAGACCAATCCAAGAAACAGTGGCAAGACGGCTACCATTATATAGACCGAAAGAGCGATATGTTGGCCTTTAATTTTCAATCACAAACTTTCTAAAATCTTCGTTGAGTTTGATCATGTATTCTGGTGCAATTTCCATGAGCGCTAATTTTTGAATCTTGTTCCTTTTAGGCGAACGTGTTCTACCGGGAATACTTTCAAATTTTTCTTTCCAATCTTGAGGAAGCTTGTCCATAGAAAGAATGGTACCATCTCCCCATACATCTGGTTGCATTTTTTTGAGTTGTGCCTCAGGAGACATCATAAAATTAATCACTGTCATGGCTCCCGCTTTATTAGCAGAATTATTCATAATACCTAGATAATGGGAGTTTTGAATCGTCCCAGACTCAAGCACATATGCCCTAGAATTATCATCGAAAAGACCTTGCGCGATCTTATTATCCACTTCACCATCGTTGTTACTCAGTGTAAACCAAAGTTCGGTATTGGCGAACATCTGATGCATTTGCGCTACAGTTTCAGGAAATGTTTCTCCATTCTTCCAGAAATAAGGCTTAATACCGTTAATGTATTCCCAAAGTTCGGCTGCATATTTATCGTACTTGTCTTGATCAAAATCTCCAGCCAAAGCATCACCTCCACCGGCAATGTCGATTAACAGGGATTTCAGAAAGGTGAGGCCCGTAAACTCTGTAGCCAACGTAAATTTACCTGGGTTTTGTTTCACCCATTCTGCAAGTTCGGTTCTATTTTTAGGCGGGTTTAGAACCTTTTCGTCATTATAAATTAAAGCCAACTGCACATTTCCCCATGGGGCTTCGTAGCCTTCGACTGGTTGCTGGAAATCAGTTCCTATGAATGGGTTCTCCCAATCCACAAATTCGCTACTCGGTAATTTATCAGTAAAAGGGCCATAAAGCGCAGTGAGTTGTCTTAACTGATAAAAAGTCTCTCCGTTTATCCAAACCATATCTACCTCTCCAGTACCTCCAGACTGTTGCTGAGCAACCGTGAGCGCAACAATATCACCACCTTGACCAGATAGAATATTCATTTCAACACCAAATCGTGCCTTCACTTCAGGCACTACATAATTATTAATATAGCGATTGATAAAAGGATCTCCCACCCACATCATAAAGTTCACTTCGGTGGCCCTGGCAGATGATTCTATTTTGCTCCAAGTAGCTTGATCTAGGTTGATCTCTACTTTTTCTTTCGCTGGACTACAAGTCAAAAGCAAAGTACAGGAGGCAATTATTAAAAATTGTCTATAATAAGTGAAAGCAATTTTTCTATTCCGCATATAGAATGTTGATTTATGTATGAATCACATTGATTCTCAATTTAGAAAATCAATGCGCCCAAGAAGATGTATTCTTAGAAAATATAGTTGAGCGAAAACTGGAATTGCCTTGGCGCAGCTGAGTTTCTTCTCACGATGCCAGAACCCGCTGGCCCCACTTGAATTTGATTACTTTGAGTCGCATTATTCGAGTAGCCACTTAAATTCACCCGATTTGTAGCATTAAAAACATCGGTTCTCAAGGTCATTGAATTCTCTCCTAAACTCCAAGCATATTGTGCCCCAAAATCTAGCGTATATACCCCAGGCAAACGATCACTATTCCTAGATTCGCCTGGCTGACGATCGCTATTACCCACATAAGCATCGCCAAAAGCTCTACCATCACCATTCAAGTCGGTTGTTCCAAAAATTACTGCATCTGGTATCCTATTGATTGGCTGTCCGCTTTGAATCAAAGCGGCTAGATTGAACTGCAACTTATCAGAAGCATGGTAAGTAAAAAAGCTATTGACAATATGTCTCCGATCATTGATTGAAGGCGCGAACTCAGATTCAAAATCATTAGCATCTTCTGCTCTAAAGTTGATATCGTCTGTGTCATTTTTAAGGCTAGAAAGTGTGTAAATCAATCTGTATGCAAAAGGAGAATCCCCTTTATTCTTTTGAAAATTAAATGTAGCAGCATAATACCTAGATTTACCAGCTGATTCGGTCACGATAATATTTCTGGCGACTCCGTCCAATCTTTGTCCATTCACATTGGCATAACTCCCCGTTAAATCATTGAAAATAGGTACAGGCCGAGTCAAATCAGCAACATCTGCAGATCGTACTTGACCATTATTATCACGTACATCATAAGCTGTTGGCGAATTTAAATTCCTTAGCCTGAACAAGTTCTCCGACCTATTGTGTATCAAATCAACTGAGAAGAGCGAAGTTTTTGTGATTTGGTATTGATACCCCATAGTGAACTGATGTGAATACGGATTGTCATATCCATTAGGGTTTAAAATCCGCAATTCGTTACTGAGAATATCTTCGCGCTGCCCTTGTAAAGAAGCGCCACTAGGGCCATTCAGGTAAGTCGCATTCGCGAAGTTCCCAGACAGGTTACCCTCATTCGTTATTTTATCAAGGTCAGTATCTGAAGGAAGAATTCCTTGATTAATCAAAGATTGAAGTTGGGCCTTATAGTCGAGAGAATTTGAATTGAACTGAAGTGCATCGCTGTATAACGCATACAAAACCTTGTCGTAAAACAGGCCGTAACCGCCACGAACAATGGAATTAGGGCTGAGCTTATAATTGAAGCTTGCCCTGGGCGCTATATTATTAAAATCGCCTTGCTCACTTCCACCCACCGATAAATTGTCATAATCATAACGAAGACCGAAATTCACATTCAGTTTATTGCTGACTGAAATCTGATCTTCAACATACAGGCTGTAAATATTCTGAGTTTTATCGAATGCCTTAGACCTGAGTTCGACACTATAATTCAATACTTCAACATCCGAAGGAATGTCATTGATACTCAAGCCAGCTCCTATACCACTCAGGTTATTCAATTGTGCTTGATTTAATCTAACCGTGTAGCTTCCGTTAGGATTGCCGCCTCCAAATAAGGAGAAATTCGAGCTCTTTAAAGCTATACCAGTCTTAATGGTATGATTGCCTTTATAAAAAGTCAGCTTCTCTTGAAACTGAAAAGTATGCTCAGTTACATCGAATAAAAAACCTGGATGACCTAAAGTTGCAATTGAGAAATCATTCGGATCTAAAACATTCACATTCGGACTGTTTGGATTCTCTGGATCAGCGTAATTCCACCTGAATCTACCATAGAGCAAATTAGTTTCGGACCTGAATTTTTCTGCGTTATAAGCTGTATTCAAAGCCAAATTAATCGAGTTTCTTTTTTGAGTATTACCTGCAGAAGCAAACGTAGAGCCTCCTTCCAAACCACCTCCTTGACGTTCAATCCCAATAAACCCAAAATTCGATCTGAAAGATGTTCTCAGCCTATCTGTCCAATTATGGTCAACTTTACCAGACAGATACGTGAATTCATTATTCCCTCTGATGGTTTCATTCACTCCCAGTTCCGGTACGTTCAGTAAGTTATCTTTGGTGTCTATTGTCTTTTCTAAATTGACGTAATAGAAGGTTTTGTCTTTTTTTATTGCTCCTCCGAAACCCACCCCAAATTGATGTCTTTGAAAACCATCCTTGATATTATTACCAGAAAGATCACGCTGTAAAAAAGGAGATGATGAATCGATAATAGCACCTGGCCTTACTACATAAAAGGCCTCGCCTTTAAATTCATTACTGCCTGACTTTGTAGTGATATTGAATACCCCATTGCTCGTGAGGCCGAACTCTGGAGAATAGTTATTGGATAAAACCGTAATATTCTCTACGAACCCTACAGGTATTGCAAAGCGCTGCCCTCCTAAAAAATTCTCATTATTATCGAGCCCATCGATCAAATAATTGGCGAACAAAGAGTTAGCTCCGTTCACACTCACATTTGGCGCTTCAGGAAAAAAACCTGTGGCTTGCGATACATTGGGTAACCTGTACAAAGCTTTTGTAATATCTCGCCCTTCAATCGGTAGTGACTTGATCTCCGCAGATGTTAACGCTGCAGACACTTCGGCATCGATTGTATTGATTTTAGAAACACCAGAATAGTTAACCGTAACAGTTTCTAATTCGATCGTATTGGATTTCGCTCCAGCAAAAAGCGCGACACTGGGGTTCTCATTTGCCCTAAAAATGATGTTTACTGTATCTGCTTCATAGTAATCAGCATTGGCCTCAGTATAAACCTTGTACTCACCCGATACGGGTAGGTTTCTAAATGTAGCCTTGGCCTGTTTATTTGTTGCTTTGGTTAGCCTTAAGCCAATGGACTCATTTTCGAGCACCACAGTAATGTTGACTTGTGGGCTGCCATCGCTTAAGCCGTAAACGACAACCTCTAAGTCAACTTGAGCATTGACTATAAAAGCAGTAATCAAAAATGATAAAGTGAAAATTAGTTTCATGGAAATTAAATTGAAGCTTCAAACCGCTTGCGCAGGTCAAATGCCGAGATTAATGATGAATTGATATTATAATTGAAGAAAGGAAGCCCAGAAAATACGCTACCAATTATGCTGCTACAACCAATGGTGGTCCTCTTTGGGACTTGGTTCGCAAGGTGAAGTCTT
>JBLIES010000112.1:0-11245 GCA_047633135.1 Roseivirga sp. | reverse complement strand
GCTTCTTTAAACTGATCGAAAGACATATCGAGGTACTGCTGAAGCTCAACTCCCATGTTGTCAATAGCAATCTCATTTATTTTCTGATTGACAGCAGCGAGATCAGAGTTAGGATTGAGCACTAGATAAGTCTCATAATTTTGACTTAACCAAAACTTATTGTTGTAGTCGTCCGCGCGAGAAATGAAGGACAGAATGAATTCAAAATGAAACTGACTGTTGTCTGGTATGTCTTCATAGACCCCACTCACAATCCAGTCCTTGTCATTATCTAGCCTTAAAACCTTACCCATGGGATCTTCTGCACCAAAATACTTTGTTGATTGGCTTTGGCTGAGTACTAGATGATAGGGCTTTGAAAGGGCTTCTTCTGGATTGCCCTGAATTAGGTTGACTGAAAAAACTTTGAAAAAAGTTTCATCTGCAAAAATCACTGCATCTTCATTGAAAACTTTATTATCGTATTTAATCACCCAGTTACCCGAGTTTCTAAATCTTAATTTTTCAACTACATCGGGGATTTGTTCTTTAAAAGTAGGCCCCGCTGGTGCTGGGTTTTGCACTCCCGTGAATTCTCTTCCATTAAACCTACCTTCGATCACTACACGGTAAATATTCTCGTGATTATCGAAATGCTTATCGAAACTTAGTTCATAAGTCACATAAGTAGTGATTAACAGAACACAAGCAATACCGATAGCAAGACCTGAAATATTGAGAAAGGAGAAAAACTTATCGCGAAAAAGGCTGCGAAATGCGATTTTGAGGTAATTCTTTATCATGACGTTGTTGTTCTGATGTTTGACCTGAATACGCTGACCATAGCGTTCGGGAGATAGACGCCATTAAAAGTTGGAAAGTTGCATGGATTATAATTTTTCTAAGTGATTAATAAGGTGACCATCGAGGGTCATGTAAGATTTCATCAGGTTGGCAGTTAAGCAAGAGTGAATTGGCAATACACCTAGTACATCCCCCACCTTAATCGTTGCTAATAGCGCTGGGCTTACCGTCAATTTACCATGTTCTTGAGAAAGCGAGGTCAGTTTAATGCCGTCAACAATAGACGACCAACCATTCTCTTCTAAAGTGACTACCTTCCCAAAGAACTTGTTTCCTGAGTCGTCATTTAAATAATCTTTACTAAAATGAACTGCGCCACCGTGGATAATGACTTCATTTCTCTCTGGGTTTTTGGCCACTACAGGACAAGCAACCGCCACAGCGATTTCATCTTCCAAACACACATTGAGGTAACTCATCACTAAATCGTAAAACACAAAGTTACCGGGGCCTATTTCGTCTACGCCTTCAAAATCCTCCACAATTGAACAGCCTGGGGTATCTCCAATCCTGACCCTTAAAGTATTGCTCAATTGCGCTAAACTAGACTTAACCTTATTGACTTCTTCTATTGCTTTGACCCAAATTTGTTTGATCGCTTCTTGTGAGTTGGATTGATAAGTATTTCCTGGGTGGCAATAGAGACCGTAAAGATGAGTCATTGCCCCCAAGTTGATGGTTTGAGCCAACAGTTCTATTTGCTTTAAATCATGAGTGCCAATTCCCGACCTTTGATAACCCGCATCTAACTCAATAAAAATATTGACAGGTGCAATTAATTCTTTGTTCAGTTGGTCGATCGCCTCTGTATTCACAGCGAAAAGCGTAAGAGCAATATTCCTTTCAAGCAGTTCATTGATCACAGGGATTTCTAAAATATTGAAAGGAAATGCGACAGTGATATTCTTCCACCCTTCCTTTGCAAAGAATTCTGCCATTTTCACTGAAGAGACGGTGATGCGATCTACCCCTTGCCCCCTAAACCATTCTCCGATTTCAGCAGATTGATGTGTTTTGAAATGCGGTACCAAGTCAACATTTAATCGATTAGCTTTGTCTACCATTTTTTTAATATTGGCTTTACACTGCTTTTCGTTAAGCAAAAGGGTTGGTCTGGTAATTGATAACATTGGCCTCGAATGATTAAAAATCTCAAAAAATTAAGAACATGAATAAAGCACTTTTTCTCCTCCTATCCATATTTTTTCTGACTGCTTGTGTCGATAAAGAAAACTCAAACTCGGGGGATTTAGAAATGATGTCTCCCCTAGAGGAATCTTGGTCTCCAATGAACGAAAGCACCAAGTCATCAACTGACAGGTCTGGAAGATCGATGAAAGCTTCTTTTTCAGAAGATGAAGCAATAGAAACGAAAATCATCACGACAGGGAGTGTGACTATGGAGGTCGTAAACATAACGCGGTTTAACGATGAACTTAAAGCTATCATCGCTAAATACGATGCAACTATCACCAACGAAAACAGTAATGATTACGATAGAAGGCTAGAATCGAATTACACCATCAGAGTACCCAAATTAGCGTTCAAAACATTTTTTGATGTACTAAAGCCCATGGCCAAAAAGATAGAAAGCCAATCTATCAATGCACAAAATGTTACCGAACAGTTTATCGATATAGAGTCTCGCTTAAAGAATCGAAAAGCATTAGAAGAACGGTACAGAGAAATATTAAAACAGGCCAAAAACGTTAACGACATATTGAATATCGAAAGGCAATTAAACCAAATCCGTTCCGAAATTGAATCTCAAGAAGGCCGCTTAAAATACTTAAACGACCAAGTGGACATGAGCACCATTCAATTAACTGCCTACCAAATCAAACCCTATACTTATGAGGCAGAGGAGATAGATGGCTTTGGTCAAAAAATAAAGCAGTCAATCGCCAATGGCTGGAGTAGCTTAATCGGTGGGATCATTTGGGTCATCAGTCTTTGGCCACTCGCGCTGATCATTGTGTTAGTGGTGATTTTAATTAAAAGAAGGCGAAAGACTTAATAGCATTGAACTTCCTAAATCAAAAGTGGCCAAGCGCCACTTTTTTTATGCTGAAAAACAAAGGTTTACCAAGCCTAAAAAAAAACATAACCTATTGCTCTCCCCTTGCGTTAACAAGATTAGTTTGATATTATTTTGATATCACATTAACTTAAAAACAACCATGTCATGAAAGAAGAAAAACCTTTTAATCCCAAGTCGGGCTACCCGATTCTATTTTTAGCCTTCCTACTTTTTTTCGTAGCAATTGCAGGTTTAATCATGATAAGAATGCCAATGTTTGCTTTACTGTTCATTGTATTTTTCTTGATGCTGCCGGGCTTTTTTATCATCAATCCAAATTCGTCTAGAGTAATGGTATTCTTTGGTGACTACCGAGGCACGGTAAAGAAAAACGGCTTTTTCTGGGTCAATCCATTCTATTCTAAAAAGAAGGTTTCGCTTAGGGCTTACAACTTTGACAGCGAAAGACTCAAGGTAAATGACAAGCTTGGTAACCCAATCATGATTTCGGTCATCTTGGTTTGGCAGGTAGAAGAAACCTACAAAGCTATGTTTGAAGTAAATAACTATGAGCACTTTGTTAGAGTACAGTCCGATGCCGCTGTAAGGAAATTAAGCGGCAGCTATGCCTATGACAACTTCGAAGACGAAGGCGAAATCACACTTCGAAGTGGTATGGCGGAGGTAAACCACGATTTGGAAGAAGAATTAAGAGAACGTTTGGCCATGGCTGGAATCAATGTAATTGAAGCTCGAATTGGTTATTTAGCCTATGCCGAAGAGATCGCGAGCGCTATGCTTCAAAGACAACAAGCGACTGCTATTGTTGCGGCCAGACAAAAAATTGTTGAAGGAGCGGTGGGCATGGTAGAAATGGCCTTAGAAGAATTAAACAAAAAGAATATTGTAGTGCTAGATGAGGATAAAAAAGCCGCTATGGTCTCCAATTTAATGGTTGTACTTTGCTCCGATAGAGCGGTAACTCCCGTAGTCAACACAGGCACTTTAAATCATTAAAAACATGGAATATAAAATCATACATCAAAAAGGATTTTCAAAAATCGCAAGCTTTGAAAAAGAATTGAACAACTATGCTGCTCAAGGATGGAGAGTCATCACCTCCTACCAAAGTGGCGCGTATATCATCTTAGGAAAGACAAAACACTAAGCGTTATGGCTAAGAAAAAACCGTTTGTATTGCGAATTGACCCAGATCTATTGAATGCAGTAGAAAAATGGGCGTCTGATGAATTCCGCAGTACAAACGGACAATTGGAATGGTTAATTCACAAGGCATTAAAAGACGCCAATCGAATCAAAAAAAACACTCAACCTGAAGAATAATGGGAAATGCTGAATTGATACTGGTACACATAATGAACGCTTTTGCGATTATACTCCCAGCTTTGATTATGAAAAGCATGGATAAATCAGGTAGTGAGCCAAATAAACTGATTGGATACAGAACTAACGCTTCTTTGCGCAGTAACGATACTTGGTTTTATGCTCAAAAAAGAAGTGCCGATTTGATGGTTTGGAGCGTCTACCTTGTGCTTTCTGTGCAGGTAGTATGTTTTGTTTTTTTAGAGGCTAAAGCGTCAATAATTGTAATGACGAGTGCCCTTGTGGCTGCCGTCATTGCTTTGATCGTTATTGTGGAAATAGAACTCCGCAAGAGATACAACAAGGAAGGAAAACCTAAATCAGAAATACCCATTCTTGGAGACTAATACCTGTGTTGGGTCATTTAGATAAAAAAGGTCATTCTATAATGACCTTTTGCTTTCTTCCGTTAATTGGTGCTTCAATGCCTTCTACCTGAATAGAAAAACGTAAATCCAGTCTTCCACTATATTCTGGTACCAATACGCTTATTTTTGTAATAAACTCCTCTCCAGGAGCCAGCTTCAACTTTAAAACTTCTATAAGTTGATCGGTTTGCGGTGTAAGTCCCTTCAGAAAGTGTGCGTTAAGATAAATCTCTCTATTGTTCACGTCAGTAAAATCAACAGCATAATCATAGCCGTTGGTTATTTTAATTTCCAATGCAACAGTCGAGCCTGAAACCAATTCCTCTTCTTCAAAATCAACTAATTCTACATTCACATTACGGAAAGATCTAAAGTTTTCTATCACCCTATAGTGAATCCCTTTGCCTACTGAACTCGTAAAGGTGGCATACTCTCCTTTTCGGTTGTGTCGATCAATCATAAAGATGGTCTTGCCTTGTAAGTTGGCTTCTAAAGGCCACAAATCATGCTGAGTCTCTCTGTAATCATAGGTATTGTAGCAATGCACAATATCACCCGTTAAATAGCTGTATCGCGATGCTCGCTCATAATGATTGATGAATACAATGGGCAAACCACCAGAGACTTCTTTGATCTGTCCTGCCCAGCCGTCCCAGCCGTGTAGCACGTCCCAACCCTTAGTCCAAGTTTTAGGTAGAAAGTCATGCATTAGGTAAATGCGTGCTGGAATAAACAGAATTACAGAAATCAGGCAAAGTTTTACCATCCATTTGCGCCAATTCTCTTTGTTAGAAATATACTCGTGCCCAAGTAAAATCAAAGGGATCATCACCACACTTGTCCAGTGCTTGTGCACCTCGACCCTGAATGCAGAAATCAAAAAGAAGATGAGCACGCCTACAATGTTGAACTTTAACGCCCTATGAAATTCACTTTCGGTCTTATGACGATAAGCTGCACCAAATAGGAGAACACCAATCAAAGGGCCAAATACCAAGGGCTGAATACCCACATAGTAAAGAATCGTTCCGAAGCTAAAACCTAAATCAATCCGGTTGTATAAATGGAATTTTATGCTCGCAAAATCGTGCATGTATTGCCAATAGGTATGAGGCAACATAAACACCACTGTAAGCCCTACCACAGTCCAGAAGGATGCCCTTTTGAAGAGGTTGAAATTCGATAGTACCGTGAATAGTACAACAAGAAAACCGTGGTACTTACTCATCATCACCAAAGCGATATTAAGTGCCAGAAGCACAACAATTTGCCAATTGTCATTCTTTACATACTGCTTATACAAGTAAAAGAAAGTAGCCGTAAAAAATAAAAGAGGAACATCTGTTTTCACCAACAATGCACCCAAGTGAACAGGCAATAGCCCCAACATCATCCAGATAAACAGCTTGTCATCTTTAACTTCGAGTGTTTTTCGTAAAACAATTATTGTGAGAATGTTGCAAATCAACATGCCCATTCTTAAGCCCATATTATTTGGAATTAACCAATAACCTGGTGCCGTAACCACACCAACCATCGGTGGGTGGTCTAAATAACTCCAATCTAAAAACTGAGAAAACAACCAGTAATAGGCCTCTTCACCACTTACTTCGGTAAAATAATTTTGAATTAAGCCAACAATGGTCCAGCCAATTAGAAAGTAGAAAAACAGTTTTTCTTGCTTACCATTTTGTGTTGCAGAAAGAGAGGTCATAAGGCAATTTGGTGTTCGGGTTGTGAACAAAAGTACAAGTTTTAGAGATATTAAAATTGTTAAGCATATTTGTAATTATTCAATTGTCGTATTTGCTTCTTTTTTAATGTTTGAATTAGGCCTTAAGTTCTTAAAATTTTGTACCGTTGGGTTTAGTGGCCTTGCCATCGACTTTGGTATTACTTACCTCACCAAAGAAAAACTTAAGCTCAATAAGTATGTTGCCAATAGCCTCGGTTTCTCATTTGCCTCCACGAGCAATTACTTCTTAAATAAATTTTGGACATTTAACGACACCAACCCAGATGCCATCACCCAATTTTCTAAGTATATCTTCATCGCTTTAATTGGTTTGGTACTCAACAACCTCATTATTTATTTTTTGGTCAATAAAAAGCAGATGGTCTTTTATAGGGCTAAATTGATTGCTGTTGTCATTGTGGTGTTTTGGAATTTTATAGCCAACTATAACTTTACTTTCGTCACTTTTTGAATTGCTAGAGTTGTAATCACATGAAATTGATCTTGTCTGGTTTATTCCTATCACTTTTTACATTTGCACAAGCCCAAGAATTAAAAAAATGGCAATTGAACGATGCTGGCCTAGACGTTCAAGCCTATCCTGCTGGGGCTATGTTGATGGGCAGAGTCAATTTTAACCTCAACCAGAAAAATCAGTTTGTAGCCAAGCTTGGTTATAACCTAGCGCGGAGGCAAGATTTTGGTCAACACGACAACGAAGAAGGTGGTGGCTTTGGTGTAAACATCGGATTCAAACATTACTTCAATCCAAACTACCTTGGTTGGCACTATGGATTAAGAACAAGCATTTGGATGATGAATATCGATTGGAGTAATAACAGTCCAGCTGCAACCGGAGCTACTTTTATTACTGTATTTCAGCCCACGGTAACTGGTGGCTATGATTTTGCAGTGGCCTCAAAATTAAAGCTGGGAATTTTTGTAGCCTTTGGTTACGAAATTAATGTGGTCACTACTGGCCAAGAAGTTGGTCAAGGCGGTATTTCGCTGGCTGGGTTCTCACTAACTCACAAGATCCGCTAAGCAATCGGCTCCAAAAGAAATTCAAAATTTCTTCCATCAAACTTTAACAACCGAATGAAAATCATGTACGACTTTGAGAACTCAGGTCAATTGAGTTTTCAATATAAAGTCTACAATTCTTATAGGGTGTTAAGAACTTAACTTAATATTGTGTGTTATTATAGGGTATAATGTTAAATCATAAACACAATCAACATGACAATAAGATTAGGAGATATTGCCCCTGACTTTACAGCGGCAACAACAGAGGGCACCATTAACTTTCATGAATGGTTGGGCGATAATTGGGGAATGCTATTTTCTCACCCTGCCGATTTCACCCCTGTCTGCACAACAGAATTAGGCCGTACTGCTCAACTAAAGTCAGAGTTCGATAAAAGAAACGTAAAGGTATTGGCGGTATCTGTAGATGGACTTGAATCACATAAAATCTGGGTGAACGACATTAATGAAACGCAAAACACTACGGTCAACTTCCCTATTATTGCGGATGAAAACAGGAATGTGGCGAATCTTTACGATATGATCCACCCAAATGCAGACAACACCCTGACGGTGAGATCTGTATTCATTATCGGACCAGATAAAAAAATAAAATTAACACTGACTTACCCTGCCTCTACTGGTAGAAATTTTGATGAGCTCTTGAGGGTCATTGACTCATTACAGCTGACAGCTAATTACAGTGTCGCTACTCCAGCAGATTGGAAAGATGGTGAAGACACAGTGGTTTCTCCATCAATCGCCACGGAAGACATCCCCGCTAAATTCCCTAAAGGACACAGAATAGTAAAACCTTATTTAAGGTTTACTCCACAGCCGAATAAGTAAGCTGTTTACAAAAAAAAGGACTTCTTAACGAAGTCCTTTTTTTATTATTTTTTCTATGGTCTTTCCGCTGTTTTGGCGAAATAACAATGTGCTAAAGTCAACATCAACAATTCATCTGGGAGAGATTTTCTTGTGCTGCTGTCTACTCGTTAGCTAAAAAGGACGCCTACGGAATGACTAAAAAAAACAAGATGACTGATGTAAGATTATCAATCACTGACCTACTTAAACACCTTCTTCAATAATTCTGAAGTTCTTGCTCCAGCATTATCGCGGATGTTCAATTCTTCTTGAGCAATCATTACGAATAAGCCATCAATTGCTTTTTCAGTTACATAATTAGTCAAATCAGTATTCATCTTTTTTACAAAAGGGATTTTGTTGTAGGTACCCATTACATCTCCCCAATACTTAGTCGCGTTAACTTTCTGAAGCGATGCTTCAATAATTGGACTGAATTTACCCATGAGCGATTGGGTGGTTTCTCTTTCTAAAAATAGGGTGGCAGAATTCTTATCTCCCTTTACAATGTTAAGGGCATCATTGATGGTGAGACCTTTGATGGCTGCCACGAAAATATCTTTGGCTTCGTATGCGGCATCTTCAGCAGCACGATTCAACGATTCAACGGCTTGATCAACTTGACTACCCAGACCTAAGGCCCTTAACTTACTTTCCACCACTTGCGCTTCTTCAGGAAAAGGAATTTTAATCTCGGGATTCTTATAGTAGCCATCCGCTTTCGAAAGCAAGTCAACTCCCTTGGACGTGCCTTGCTCTAAAGCTTGTTTTAGTGCCTCCGCAGCTTCCTCCTTAGAAAAAGGAATGTCACCCCCTAAAAGACCTTTTGCCTTTTTCAGCAATTGAGCTTCGGCAGTACAACCAAAAATAAATAATAGAGAAAATATAAGAGATAGTTTTTTCATGGGAATAGTTCTTTTTTAGAAACGTAACGAATCGTAAAGCAAATCGCATACTAAAGCGGCATATTTTTTTTATCGAGTGTATTCAATCCACTGTCGCAGGTTCTCCGAACCTGTGACAGATTATTTAAAGGGACGCTTTCCCTTCAAACTAATTCAACACTTACCAAGCCTATTTCTACAACATAATCCCCTGCGCTAGCATAAACATAATCTTCGGGAGCGAAGCACATACCTGCCCTAACGGGATTAAGAAGAATATAATTTAGCCTTTACTCAAACATATTATTTCTATCCAGCGGAATGGGATGGTTTTCATGTCTCCAAACCTTCGAGTGGACGTTCGAACTACTCATTTCTCCTTGGCTTTCTATAATCCACAACAGCCAGTTCTTTCTACTCTCGTGACTATCCTGCTTCAGCGCCTCTTAAATTACTTTGGCAGAATACCTTTTAAAATCTCTTATTATCGCAGAAAGGCTCGCGTTATTTCGCGTTCTAACAACCAGATGAATGTGGTTCGACATGATGACATAGGCATGGACAATTAGACCTTTGTTCTTGATGCAAAAATTGAGATTATCGACTAAAACATCTTTGTAGCGTTGACGATTGAATAAGTCTATCCATTCTACAACTGTCATGGCAATGAAGTGAGGAATGTCATTTTCAGAAAAGCGATAAGCAGTGCTCATTATTAAATAGACTAAGAATGGCTTAGTCTACTTAATATTTAGGCTTGATATCATGGGGACAGAGTCCTACAAATCATAGTGGGTCACAGGTTTGGAAAACCTGCGGGAGTGGCCTAGTCTATCTTCATAAATAGCCACCACAGAATCTTTAACACTTCTAAAGCTTTGATTGTCGATCATATTAGTGGCTAAGATTGAAAAAAACCAGCAAGATGCCCAATACCGATTTTACTTTTTCGATAAATACCATAACCATTCAAATTCAAAAGTCATCTCCATCCTTTAAAGTAAAAGATTGAATGAGGTTATAAGCTAGAGTGTGAAAGCGCTAACTACAACTGTTCCAAACAAGTGTTAACCAATTATAGCTGATGCTTTTCAATAAAAAAATGAAATAGCACAATTTCCTAACCATGCAGTAGGGAATAAATACTCCGCTGATCGCGTCAAAAAAATTATTAGATTAGCTCTTAATTGAACAAGAGTTAACGCCACAGGAATTATCATTATTTTGGGTTTCGCACAATAGGGCGACTCACCCTGAAATGCAATCAGGCTAAAAGCATTACAGGATTTTCAAACTCGTTTAAAATATTTAACACTAATAGTAAAAATTACAGGTGATGAAAAAATATGAATATAAGTTACTCACTGTGAGCACTTCACACTTAAGGAGAAAAAGGTTTCAAGAAGAATTAGAAGAGAGTTTTAACAATTGGGGAGGCGAAGGATGGGATTTAGTAAAGATGGAACCTGTGAGCGGTGAAGGCTGGCTTCAACGGGCCGTGACTACTAAGTTTTTGATTGTTTTTAAGAGAGAAAAGGTTTGAGTTATTTTACTTTAATATTTAGAACAGAATGATAATAATCGCCCTTTAATATTCCCCACCAAAGTATTCAATGCTTTAAATAACGGAGGAGGTAATAAATTTCAGACCATCCTTAGATTGACGTTGAATTCAATAGGAGAAAGTCATCAGTGCGTTTATTTTATTGTCGATAACAATATGAAACAACAAAACGAGAAGGATTTCAATAAGAAAAAGTACAAGGTTTATACTTGGAAAACATTTACTAATTACGCGGTATTAATGGGGCTAGGTTTCGTATGGATAGCCCTAAAAGTTATATATACTATGGTGACTACTATAGTTGCTGATCATACCGACTGGAAGAAGCTAGCGGCTATGCTATTTTCTTTAATCTTTGTCAGTGTAATTGGTTCGCTTTTTATACGGATTGGACTGGAGAAAGCTAAAGACAATGATGGAAATTGACTGCCTTTTGAAAGAGTAGCTTCTAATTGTCAAACCCACTGTCGCAGGTTCTCCGAACCTATGACTAGTTATTAACAAGGGACGCTTTCCCTTCAAACTAATTCAACACTTACCAAGCCTATTTCT
>JBLIES010000111.1:0-11300 GCA_047633135.1 Roseivirga sp. | reverse complement strand
GCTTATATGTCTCGTAGTTATAAAGATGCTGAGGGCAACCGCATTTCTGATTCTATTTTCGTTGAAAACGGTAGCTTCTCTTACACTGCCAAAATTGATGAACCATCATTTATTGTCTTTTGGCCTAATGTAGAAAGCACGATGAAACGTACCGATAGAGGATATTATCCAGCTAAGTCTTCTCAATTCGCTTTTCTTGTAAGTCCAGGAGATAACATAGAGTTCAAAGGTGAAATCACAGATTTTGTGAACGCCTACCCCTCTGGTACCGAGGCCAATGATGACTTAGCGAGTATCAATCAAAGAATTTTCCCACTGCTCAATCAAGCCGTTAATCTTCAACTCAAAACAGATAAACTAAAGGCAAACGACTCAAAATCAGCAGTATTGAAAGATTCAATTGAAATGATTGAAAAGAAGGTCAATGACTTAAAAGAGAACTTCATCGCTGACAACCCAAACTCGCAGACCGCGGCATGGTATCTATCCGACATGATGGTGAGGAGTCAAATCACACAAGAAAAGGCAATTGAATTATTCAAGAGTTTGGAAAAAAACTTAACTTCTTACCCTTTTTATGAAGCCGTTGCCTTGCGTGTAGCGGGAATTGAATCCACCCTTCCAGGTAAGTTAATGCCTAATTTTGTTTCTAGCCAAACCATGGATGGAGCGACTTTCGAACTCAAAAGCTTAAAAGGCAAGTATGTGCTGATTGATTTTTGGGGCACATGGTGTGGGCCGTGCATTACTGAGATGCCTTTGGTAAAGGAGTATCAAGAAAAATACAAAGACCAATTAGCCGTTCTAGGCATCAACAGTGGTGATTCAATGGAAAAGATGAAAGACTTCGTTGAAAAAAACGGGTACGACTGGCAACAATTGTTAGCTGAAAGCCCAGATCAAGACCTTGTTTTAATGCTCAATGTCGCTGGATTCCCAACCAAATTCATCCTTGGTCCTGATGGTAAAATCCTCAATCGCTTTGTGGGCAGCACAGAGGAGGCTTTTGATGTGCTAGATGAACTATTGAATTAGGCCCTGACGCAGCTGAATGTCACAATTGACCATTACTCGTCAGTGATTTAGTTAATCTGGCCTCTGCTGACTCTATAGTTTTCGATCCTCGCCTCTCCAACTTGATTGATATCAAATTGGAAATGGATATTTGCTCTAATGCGGTCTCTGGTGACGATCAATTCTTGAAAATCGTAAAAGAACCTTACTTTCTGGTCTTTGATCTGATTTCCAGTGGGTTGATCTAAAAGCACAAATCGAGCAAATGATTCAGCAATATCCTCCTCTGGGTTGGTTGAAGCGTATTCGCTTACAAAGTGGTCGCTATATTTATCATAAAAAGCGAAAAATGCTTCATCATCATCTTCTTCAAAGGCTTGACTCTCATCAAAAATATCCGTCCAGTAATTAGTAAAAAATTGATTAATGTAAGCGGCCTCTTTACTACAGCCTTCACCCGGAAAATAGTTTGCACAAGTATCTTCGCTTCCGCCAGCTACTAATTGCGTATTGTTCAGTGTAAGGACATGTGCATATTCATGAATAGCGTTAAACGCTACTTCACTCTTATTGAATTCAAATGTATTAGACCAAGCATAAGCCATATTGTAACCTAATTCCCATTTGCTTAAATCATTAGGGTTAATGGGTGAAACGTAAGCACCAGTATCGTCATCTTTATCTGCAAACAATTCCAATTTGATCAACTCTGGTCTTAAATCACTTGGAATTAGATTGGCATAAAAATTCCAAAGCTGCATTTGATTGGTTGAATTAGCATAGAACGTTGAAGAACTACCCCAGTCTTTGGTAAGTGTGATATTATTGCCAGAAATGGTGTAGGTAGCGACCTTCCCTTTGAACTCTTCATCAAAAGGTAATTCATCATCATTGCTCCCGCAGCTAACAAAAAATAAAGTAATTAAAAGCCAAAGGGCTAAGGGAGCAATTCTCTTTCTTCTCATGAGGATATTTTTCTGAAAGATAAATTAAAAATTGAAATCTAATTGCAACTCCAATACGGTAATATTAAAACAGCCTGATCCCTCTTGCTTCATTCAGAATTTCTAGATTTTTTGTGCTATAGATTTAGGTGCTATCAGAAGATTTGGAAAAATTTATAACATACACTAGTTATAATTTTACTTTTCAATATGAAATCCCTCCAAACAATAGCCATTTTACTTTCGCTTGCCTTATGTTCTTGCGGTAATGACTCAAAACCCACAATTGTATATCCTAATGTGACTAGCAATGATGAAAAAGTGCCTACAGCATTAGACACTACATTATTCCTGAATGGTGAATTACCTATTCATTTTAAGAAAACTGATTACCTTCTGTTTCCAATTGGCCCAATTAAGGTTTCCACCAAAGGCTTGACAAAGCTCTATTCTGGATCAGCAAGTAACGGTGATTTATCTTTTAACATAGGATATTTGAGCGGTTACAGCTATAGTGGTGACCTTGATAACCTGAAAATCCAACACCTAGATTCCTCCAATTTTAGACCAATCACAAAACAAAATCTTAAAATTCGAAGTCTCGAGTTCCTCGAGTCTATCCAAAAAGAAGCTGGCTTAAATTTAATAGTGTTGAGGATAACCGATAATGACACCAATAATGACGGAGAGCTAAATAATGACGATGTGGAGTCACTTTATCTTTCGCATATCAGTGGAGAAAACTTTAAGAAGTTAACTATTGATTATCACGAACTATTGGACTGGAGAGTACTTGATATTAATAGGAAAGTCTATTTCCGAACATTAGAAGACATTGACAAAAATGGGAAATTCAATAAAAAGGATAAGATTCATCACTACTATGTATCTCTAGAAAATGAAGTGTTTGATATTGTGGAGTACTTCCCTTTAGACTGAAAACTATGTCGATAACCGAAAAACCAAATATTCTTGTGGTGTGTGGACGCAATAAAAGAAGAAGCCGTACGGCTGAATATGTCTTTAAAAATGATCAGAGATTTAATATTTGTTCAGTTGGTTTAAGCCCTAAAAGTGAGCGCCAAATCAAAGAAAAAGATATTGAATGGGCCGATTTAATATTTGTAATGGAAGGAAGTCAAAGTTCAAGATTATCTATAGCTTGTAGGCATTTAGAACTACCTCGAATCGAAACCTTACACATACCTGATGAATACGAATATTTAGATAAAGGACTAATTGAGCTATTGACAGAAAGAATGAACTTAACAATGAAAGAAACTTATGAACTTTAGTTCTATCAGTCTCTTCAATTTTTGACTGGTCAAAATTACCTCTTCTAAAACAAAAAAGGTGACCTGTTTCCAGATCACCTTTTCATTAATTATATAAAGTTCTAATTACGCGAGATCAAATCTATCTAAGTTCATCACCTTAGTCCAAGCTGAAACGAAGTCTTTTACAAACTTCCCTTTAGCGTCTTCGCAAGCGTAAACCTCTGCCAACGCACGAAGCTCAGAGTTTGATCCAAAGATCAAATCGGCACGAGTACCGATCCACTTAACTTCACCAGTCTTCCGATCTCGGCCTTTAAACTCGTCTTGAGCGTCAGACGTTCCATGCCAAGTAATGCCCATGTCTAATAGGTTAGCAAAGAAATCATTGGTCAATGCTTCTGGCTGATGAGTGAAAACACCATGAGCTGAATGATCAAAATTAGTATTGAGAACTCTCATTCCACCCACCAAAACAGTCATTTCTGGAGAGCTCAAAGTCATCAATTGAGCTTTGTCCACTAATAATTCTTCTGCCGTTACTGTATGCTTCGGATTAAAGAAATTCCTGAAACCGTCACCTGCCGGCTCAAGTGCCTCAAATGAGTAAACATCTGTGTGCTCTTGAGTAGCATCTGTTCTACCTGGCGTAAATGGTACTGTGATAGTCTGATCAGCATTTTTAGCTGCCTTTTCAACACCTACAGAACCACCTAAAACGATTAAATCTGCCATTGACACTAATCTTCCACCAGTTTGAGCTGCGTTAAAATTCTTTTGGATGGCCTCAAGCTTATTCAATATAATAGCCAATTGAGCAGGATTATTGACCGCCCAATCTTTTTGTGGTGCTAAACGTAGACGTCCACCATTTGCTCCACCTCGTTTATCAGAAGCTCTGAAAGTTGAAGCAGAAGCCCATGCTGTTGATACCAACTGAGCAACCGTTAACTCTGAATCCGCTATCTTACCTTTCAATTTTGCGATATCAGCATCATTGATCAATGCGCTGGTACGCGCTGGAATTGGATCTTGCCAGATGAGGTCTTCTGCAGGCACATCAGCCCCTAAATAAAGTGCCTTTGGCCCCATATCTCTGTGCGTTAATTTAAACCAAGCACGTCCAAAAGCTTCCGCGAATTGATCAGGATTTTCATGAAATCTTCTTGATACTTTCTCGTAGGCAGCATCCTCTTTCATTGCAATATCCGTAGTCAACATGAACGGAGCATGTGTCTTCGCTGGATCGTGAGCATCAGGAATAGTACCAGCACCGCCATCATTCACAGGTTTCCACTGATGAGCACCTGCTGGGCTCTTCGTTAATTCCCACTCGTAACCAAAAAGGTGATCGAAATAGTCGTTGCTCCACTTTGCTGGAGTGGTTGTCCATGCGCCTTCTAATCCACTAGTGATTGTGTCTGCGCCTGCACCAGTACCATAACTGTTCTTCCAGCCCATACCTTGCTCTTCAATGCTAGCCCCTGCTGGGGCTGGGCCAACGTATTTGTCCGGATCAGCAGCACCGTGAGTTTTACCGAATGTATGTCCACCAGCAATCAAGGCTACAGTTTCTTCATCATTCATTGCCATACGGCCAAATGTTTCACGAATATCGTATGCCGCAGCTTTTGGATCTGGATGACCTTTAGGGCCTTCTGGGTTCACATAAATAAGTCCCATATGCGAAGCTCCTAATGGATTTTCTAATTCTCGGTCTCCGCTGTAACGCTTATCATCGCCCATCCACTCTGTCTCAGAACCCCAGTAAACATCTTCTTCTGGCTCCCAAACATCTGCTCGACCACCTGCAAAACCATAAGTTTTGAAATTCATTGACTCTAAAGCGCAGTTACCGGCAAGGATAATTAAATCTGCCCAAGAGATTTTTTGACCATATTTCTTCTTTACTGGCCACAAAAGCAAACGCGCTTTATCCAGGTTGGCATTATCAGGCCAGCTATTCAATGGTGCGAAACGCTGTTGTCCAGCTCCTGCCCCACCACGACCGTCTTGGATTCGGTAAGTACCCGCGCTATGCCAAGCCATACGGATAAAAAATGGACCGTAATGACCATAATCTGCAGGCCACCAGTCTTGCGACTCGGTCATTAAATCAAATAAATCTTTTTTGATAGCAGTAAGGTCAAGTTTCTTGAATTCAGCTGCATAATTGAAGTCCGCTTCCATTGGGTTTGAAAGGGTAGAGTTTTGTCGAAGGATATTCAACTTCAGTGCGTTGGGCCACCAGTCTCTGTTGTTCGGTCCAGCTCCTGCGCTTTGTTGCACAGTACCGCCAGTAAAAGGGCATTTACCAGCTCCTGCGTGCATGTTATTTTCCATATTGTTCGTTTAAATTTATTTCGTGAACACAATCTACGATAACCATTTCGATAGTCTTTATTAATATTATCAATCAACTTATACACAAAATCTATAACATTGATCCTTTCACCGTCAGCCATAGCAACAAATTAAAGCTATCTAAAAATATCGTAATTCTGAAATGAAGGCTTTCGGGTTTTCGCGAAGCTTGTTTAAGGCAACCATGGGTAAAAAAATGAAAGGATTTTTTTTTGGTTAAACAAGCACGGTAAAGTCAGAGAGCATGAAACGGCTTGGTAAAGCATAGAATTCACAAAATGGATAAGAGCTGCTACCGTAAATCTGGGATTAAACCATAAATTACACGTTACGACCTATTTTAGGGCTTAGCGCTGAGGCATGCACCTTATTTACAATATGTATCACCACTAAATAGAATTGAATGTTTAGACATCAAGGCAAAAGCAGGACTTCAAAACATAACTTGGAGATTGCAACCGTATTGTCTTTTGTCGCTGGGATTGTAAATATTACAGGGTTTTTATCCTTTAATGAATTGACGACTAATGTCACCGGTCACTTTGCCCTATTCATTAACGATGTTGCCAATTTCGAATTCTGGAGGGGTACAGTCTATTTCCTCTACATATTCTCTTTTCTGATGGGCTCATTTTTTTCAAGTTTTCTAATTGAGAAGTTCAGAGAAAATAAACGACTCAATATTTTCATTTTGCCGACAATAATTGAATGTCTCATTTTAATTTCGATTGGACTCATGAGTAATATTGTAGCCATTAAATCTCCCGAGTTAATTGTCAGTTTACTTCTTTTTGCAATGGGACTTCAAAACTCTTTTGTGACTAAAATTTCAAATGCTATTGTGAGGACAACTCACCTAACAGGTCTTTTTACAGATTTAGGGATTGATCTTTCTCAATTGTTCTTTCCAAATTTACACCCCAATAGAGAAAAACTGAAGGCTAACATCAAGCTAAGGATTTATATCATCTCGTTCTTTTTTGCAGGCGGCCTGATCGGTTGGTTTTTTTATTCCAAAGTTGACTTGAAGTTAAATACTCTCATTCTTGGTGCTCTAATCTTATTGGGCAGCCTTTTCTACGATGATTTCAGGTATAAACTAATCAAGACGAAAAGAAAATTCAGTCAAAGAAACACAGTACACAAAATGTAATAAAACAGATAGAGCCGTTAATAGAGAAAGATAATTCAGTGCTCTTTACGTAAAGTACCAACATGTAAAAATGAAATAATCATGCTACTTTGCGATCACATATTGGCGCAATAGAAAACCGAGGATTTACACTTCATGTTGCCCAAAGACTGAAATACTGAACGATAAAGACTGAAGATGACAAGAAAAGAATTTATCAAACTTTGTGGAATACTGGGTGTAGGCTTACCGCTCCAAGCTTCCTTAATATCTTGTAAGGAAGAGGTTGATTTAGAGACAAACTTCTTGGGTAAAGTAATAATTATTGGCGCAGGTGCTGGAGGGCTTTCCGCAGGGTATTTACTTCAGCAGCAGGGCATTGACTTTGAAATTTTAGAAGCCTCTTCGGTGTATGGAGGGCGAATCAGAATCAATACTGACTTTGCAGACTTCCCTATTGCTTTAGGGGCGGAATGGCTAGAGACTAACACCAATATATTTCAAGAAATAGTGAATGACCCCTCTGTTCAAGTCAATGTAAATACAATTCCCGATGCACCCGACAGGAAGTTTGTCAACTATTCTTGGTATAATTTTTTCGAAGAATACATCGTTCCCTCGATTGCTGACAAGATCAGGTACAATACTATTGTTGAATCTATTGACTATTCTAAAGATGAAATCATCATTAAAACTCAAACTGGAGAGTATACTGCCGATAAAGTGATTGTCTCTGTTCCACTTAAAATCCTTCAGGAAAGAGATATAAGTTTCATTCCAAGTTTACCTTCGGATAAACAGAAGGCTATTGATGAAACGACCATATGGGAAGGGTTTAAGGCATTTTTCGAGTTCTCCAACAAGTTCTATAATGATGAATATGTGTTCGGTATTAGTCCAGCAAGTGACGGGGAAAAGATCTATTACGATGCTGCATTTGGGCAAAACACTTCGAAAAACATAGTCGGCTTATTTGTAGTAGGTAAACCCGCACTAGATTTTACATCACGATCAGGAGATGATTTAAGAGACTTTATTTTGGGAGAGTTAGATGAAATTTATTCAAACCAAGCAAGCCCAAACTATGTAAAACACCTCACCCAAGACTGGGATAACGAACCCTTTATCAAATCTGGCTATATGACGGATAATGCTGATTGGAGAACAGTGAAAAAACTTGGAGAAACTGTAGCGGGCAAAGTTTATTTCGCTGGTGGCGCTTATACTGATGGAGAAGACTGGGTTTCTGTTCATGCTGCAGCACATTCGGCAAAAGTAGCAGTAGAAAAATTAAGAGTTACTTAAGTCAAAGGCGCTATGCTCCAATCGTAAGTTAAAAGAGCGTTATTAAATAATGCATTATCGGTGGCTTGGTCATTTCGTTCAGCAGCCTGATGAATTCGGACTAGGTTTGCACTAAAATAGAGATGGATTTATGAACAATGAGTCAAAATAATTTACTTTGACATTGTTCAAAATAGTATTGATTGAGAGCTCAATAAATAGCTGAGTTCAACCTATAAGTACAATAGTTTTATTTTTGAGTGTCTCCATAGGTTTGTTATAATTAAACTTCCTAATTGGCCTGTAATTTATTAGTTTTTCTACTTCTTTCACCCTTTTGTGTGAGACCTTTCTGAGGTCAGTTTTCTTGGAGAAGAACCTTCTGATTACGCCTATTCTGTTTTTGACAGTTCCTTTGTCCTGAAAGGTATATGGTTTGGTAAAATATGTTTTGACTTTTAAGTCTTCCTCAATTTTATAGTGTTTGGCAAATTCTTTTCCATTATCAAAAGTGATAGTTTTGGTCCACGAAGAGTTGAACCCTGTGAGCCTGATTTTCATTTTATTGTAGACTTCGTCAGCATTTTTACTGTCAGGTTTTTCGATCATGGTAACCAGTGTTGCTCAGTTGTCATAACCAAAAAGGCTGATTTATGGTTTTCCCCCATCATCAGATCCACTTCTATGTCACCTGTGCGTGAACGGGTTTTCACTACCTCAGGGCGTTGTTAGCATGATCCCTATGGTTAATGTGTTTGCCATCCATATCCATTTGTAGATCGTTTTGTGGCTCACGCATGGTTCGCCCTCTTTGGCCAGTCGTTTGGCAATGAGTTCTGGGTTCCACTTTTGATGCCACATCAGCTCGGCTATGCGCTTCTTAAGCTCTGCGCTCAACAATATCTGCTTAGACTTAGTAGAATGGTGCAAATCTGTTTTCTGCTGGGCATGTACACCAATATATTGGCCAGCTGTCAGGCCTCTGACGGGCGTATTCCTTTTCACTTCACGACATATAGTACTCTTGTCTACACCAAGAAGGAAGGCTATAGGTGTCTGTGGCAATCCTGCTTTAGATAAAGATTCAATTTGATATCTTTGGGCAAGGCTTAATTGTTTGTGTTTTTTCATGCAATACGAATATAAATATTGAGCCTAAAACAGATGGGGCTAGCCCCATCTGTTTTAAATATTGGTGTTGCACTTATGACTTGAACTTAGAAAATTCAAAACACAAAAAATATTTCTCTGCGGAATCGCAGTGCTAATTTCCTATAACAATTAAGTTAGCTACACTAGTTTTATAAACTAAACATTAGGCCTCAAACGCCCACTCTCTTTATCATCTTGCTATAAGATTTCTAATCGACAGAATGGATTAACGGCTCCGTTAAAGTGCAACGAAGAAATAAAAAGTCTAACAACGCTGTTCTCCCATACGCTCACAGGATGTTTGCAAAGATTCAGCGGAAAAGATACTTTTATAGGAATGTGAAGAGTCTAACTAACTGATAATAATTGAGTATTGAACATCATTTCATCTGTATCGGCAGGTGACATGCTTCGCGTCAATTTTAAAAATAAAAACTATGGATTTGACTAACCTAGCAACCTTAACTGATCTTTTAAAGGGATTAGTGGTAATTGCTTCACTACTTTTTATTGATTTTAAAATTCGTGCAAATACGAAGGAAAGAAAACTAAAAAATTTGGAGGCCATGATCGATATATTTATTAGTCATCATGCGACTTTGATGAGTAAGACTAATTCAGTTGTATCCAAAAAAGTGCGCAACAATTTTAGCGCTCTTACAGCCCCAGAAAAAATCATATTTGATGCACTTTATTACAACACAATATTGGGGTATGAAGTAGGGATGGTTAATGCGCAAAATCAAATCCATAAGAAAGACCTTCTAGATATGCCAAGCGTTAGTTTAAAAGATTTATTCTCTTTTCTTGGAGCCAAACAGTGGTACCTACAAAAAGACAACCCTTATGCACTTGCTATGTAGAATTTGATGAGCTCTCTAATTTATGAACTTAATTAGACCATTTGAATAAGTAACAAAAGCACAACATTGTAACTGAAGTTATAGCACTCTCAGAGCCAATAAAATAGATAAGAAACCTTCTCAGTAATAAATGTAACCATGGACAAACTATCTCTCTTTTTTACACGAATCACTGATTTGACATTTTGGCAAAGACTATTTTCATGGTCTGCCATTAGATCGTTGAGTTACGAAGCTTACGAACAGTTCAAAAGCTTGGAAAGGAAACTTACCAATCAGCAATCACAACTTGATGATTTCCGAAATAACATCACAAAACTTGAAACTGAGAAAGGTGGCCTTAATCGTCAGATACAAGAAACAGAAAAGTTAGCCATCAAAAAAGACAATCAACTTGAGAACCAAGCTAATAAGATGGAAGAACTTAGTCAAAAAAATTCCTCATTAGGCAGCAAGGTTTTAAAGTTTGAATCCATAGCGGAAGATCGAAAGGCAGATTACGAGAAAAAAATAGCACAATTGAATCAAGTAAAAACTGATCTCGATACGGAAAGAACCCGATTAAATGATGAACGATTAAAGGAGAAGCAAGAACAGTTTGATCGAATGAAAGTACTTTGGTCAGAGCATGAGACAAGCGTTGAGCAGAGAATCAAACAACTATGTCAAACCCATTTCATTAACTATGTGAATACGGTTCCTTTCAAAGGAAACCCTGATAACACGATTGAAATTTGTAAAGAGTACATCATATTCGATGCTAAAAGTCCCGCGAATGATGATTTAACCAACTTTCCCAAATACATCAAAGCACAGACAGACAGTGTGAAAAAATATGCAAATCAAGACACCGTCCGGAAAGATATCTTCCTAGTTATACCTTCCAATACCATTGATCGTATACCTCAACTCTCTTACAACATGGGAGATTATAATGTTTACATCATTTCAAGCGATTCGCTTGAACCCATTATTCTGTCTTTGAAAAAAATTGAAGAATACGAATTTGCTGATCAACTTAGTCCAGAAGAACGTGACAACATCTGCCGAGTGATAGGGAAATTTGCGCACACGACTAAAAGAAAAATTCAGGTAGATCAGTTTTTTGCTAATCAGTTTATCGAACTTCTTGTGAAGTGTAAAAATGATCTGCCAGAAGACATCTTAAAATCTGTAATTGAATTCGAAAAAGCAGAAAAACTAAATCCTCCAACTGAACGAAGAGCCAAACAGATACTCACAAAAGAGCTTCAGGATAAAAATGATTCTATCA
>JBLIES010000110.1:0-11596 GCA_047633135.1 Roseivirga sp. | reverse complement strand
AAGAAAAGAAGATTGGGAGCTGGCCGAAAAAGAATTCATCAGCTGAGCAGTTTTAGACCAGCGCTACCGCGCCAACTTATACTATCAAGGTAAGTTCATATTGGAGAAGTCGAATGAAGCGTACAGAAGAGACATCCATATCAGTCAAGGAAACTGGAGAAGTATTTACCAAGTTGGAAAAAAAGCGCGCTTTCTGGCTTTAACTCAGAAAGAGGCTGGGCCCCTAAAGCTCTAATTAGCGGCTGACCGAGGTCCCGACTTGCCCTCAACAGCCGGAGCTAATGACCGATTCACAGATTTATGAGAAAATTGGTCGAAAATACGAAGCCAGGCTTCATTATCAATTGGCCGTTTAGCAAGTCTCAAAAATGGATATTGCAAAAGAAGGTTGAGCACGGTTAAAATAAAAAAAGCAAGAACCCAATTCTCTTGCATGCTCTCCCGAAATATAGTGAAGTGGTTTTTATTATTAATCAAGAACGAGCCAATGTCTCTTAGAGCAAATTCAATTTTGCGATCAACTCTTCTTTATTTGATCTCGAAATAGGGATTACTTTATCTTCGACCAAAAGGTTGGACTCTTCGATATCTATAATTTTTGAGAGGTTCACCACAAACGAGCGATGCACCTTCTGAAAATTAAACTCTTCTAGTCGCTCCTTTACCTTTTTCATGGTGCTGTGCACAATGTAACCCTTGGCTTTAGTCTTGAATAAGGCATAATCACCTTTGGCCTCGATATACAGTATGTCATCGATCTTCACCTTGATGAGCTTCGTATCTACTTTCAGAAAAAGGCTACTGTCTATGATTTTAGACATCCCTCCTTTTTTCTCTGCTGTTTTAAGTCTGTTGTAAGCCACCATCGCCACTTCAATAGCCGCGTTGATATCTTCCATACCATAAGGCTTCACCAAATAGCCGTAAGGCGTTCTTTGCTTAGCCCTGGTAATGGTTGCGTTATCGGCAAAGGCTGTGGTGAATATAAAAGGAATATTGAATTGATCGTTAATGATTTCTGCTAGATCAACGCCATCTATATCTCCTCCTATCTGTATATCTAGGAGTGCTAAATCAGGAACCTGATCGTTGCATAAATCAATTGCAGTATCCGCATCTTCAGCAATACCGACAACTTCGTGATTCAAGATTTCCAAAATTTCTTTTAGACTAGAGGAAATCATACTATCGTCTTCTACTATTAGAATCTTCAACTGGCCCATTTAGTACGTACTTAGGTTCTAATATAATGCTTTTGTTCTCTAGAGAACAATATTTACCCAGAATTCACACTTATGGCTAGACAGAACCCTTCCTTTTTTATCCTATTTTATTTTTCTTCTTAACCGCTCCCAAAAAGCAATCACCTTCAAAATTAGGTCATTCATCTAAAGATCGCCAGCCACGCAAGACTGCTGGATAGTTTTGTATCATAAAAACAATGCCTTGAGACCTTCCTTAAAAACGCCATTCATTAAGCGCACCTTCGATTTTGCCATTACTGGCCTGTTAGTATTGTGCTTAAGCCCACTGTTTTTGATTATAGGGGTTTTGATTCGACTAGAATCTAAAGGCCCAATATTCTACTATTCATACCGAGTAGGCATGGGATACAAAATATTTAAGTTCTACAAATTCAGATCAATGCGAACAGATGCAGATCAGATGGTTGATAAACTAAAGCATTTGAACCAATACGCTGGTCAAAATGAAGAAACTTTAAAATCTTCTCCCCTTACTAGAGATGAGATTGCTTATATAAAGAACAACATCCTAGTGAAAGACGATGAGCTTTATAATCAATATGAATATGAAAATTTTAAAGCTGGAGAAGAAAAGAAAGCCTTTGTAAAAATCAATAAAGATCCACGAATTACACGCGTAGGCAAATTTATTCGCAATAGCAGTATTGACGAGCTACCTCAGTTATTCAACATTCTTAAAGGCGACATGTCGCTTGTTGGTAATCGTCCCCTACCACTTTACGAGGCTGAAAAACTAACAACTAACAAAACGATAGGTCGTTTTCTGGCCCCCGCAGGTCTTACTGGTTTATGGCAAGTAACAGAACGAGGTAAAGCAGGTATGGATGCTGCAAGCAGAAGCAATTTGGATATTGAATATGCTTTGAAACACAATTTTTGGATGGACATGAAAATCCTAATCAAAACACCAATCGCAGCCTTCCAACACGAAAACGTTTAAGATGAAGACGCTCAATCAACTCTATAATTCATTGGCTAGAAATCCTTCGGGCAAGTATATACCATTTATTGATGGGCTAAGGTTTTTGGCGATTATGCCTGTAATTTTTCAGCATGCAAATGAGCGACTACTAAAGTATAGTGGAGAAATTGGTGTGCTTTCCGCCTGGGAAACTCAAATTTCATTCTTGCTCAGCCGTGGTACCATCGGTGTTTTCATCTTCTTCGCAGTAAGCGGGTTTGTACTCACCTTACCCTTCGCCAAAGGCAATCTTAAACTAGATTATAAAACCTACCTTACTCGGAGACTTACTCGAATAGAGCCTCCCTTTATCTTTTGGATCAGCTGCTTTGCGTTGATTCTCTTGATCCAAGGCAACATGGGGATAGGCAATGTATTGAGTCATTATTTGGCTACAATCACCTATAGCCACAACATTATTTATGGCGAATACTCTATCATCAACCCAGTCGCTTGGTCGCTTGAAGTAGAAATTCAATATTATTTAATCGCACCATTTATTGCGCTGCTTTACTTTAATCAGAAGAATTTAGGAGCAAGACGTTCACTTTTAATCGCCTTTACTTTTGTGCTTCTTACCTATCAATATGTTTTAGGTTGGAATGTATATCCTTTCAAAGCCAGTTTACTCGGCCAATTGCAATACTTTTTGATCGGAATGCTGATGGCTGATCTATATGCCAACGACAATAAAAAAGCCTATTTCAAAACTTGGGTTTGGGATGCAATCGCATCAGTATTGCTGCTAGTAATGGCTTATACATGGACAGAAGAGTTTTATAAAACAATCGTCTTTAACCTTTCGCTTGGTTTGGTATTTATTGCAGGCTTTAAAGGTCATTACTTTCAGAAGATGCTATCCATAAAATGGATCACCATCATCGGAGGTATGTGCTATACGATTTACCTCACTCACTTACCTTTGCTCGAATTGTTCTATTCGGTTATCGGTCAATTCGGTTACTCATCGGCCTATTGGGTGCAGTTATCGATCTCCCTGATTATCATCATCCCTATCGTGTTATTTAGCAGTGTAATATTTTTCAAGGCGATAGAAAAGCCATGTATGAAACCAGCAGGGTTTCAACGAATTATTCAGAATATCAAACAGCTTTTCACTCGCCAGAACATTCAAACTGAAAAACACAAAGCATGAAAAGGTTAATCATCATATCAATACTCAGCATTACTTGGTTTTCAATACATGCTCAAATCGACCGCAGCGATTTAGCGATTGACAAAATCAAGCCGCTTGATACCTTAATTCAATTGGCCATTAATAGGGCGCCATTGATCAAGCGAATCAGCACAGGGCAACTGCAAAGAGAGCAAGAAATACGGATATCTAAAAAAGACTGGATGCAGCATTTGGCTTTAAACGCGGGTTATAATTATGGAACAGGAATTATCTCAGACCAACTGACGACAAGTACAGATAACACTGCCACTTTCATTACACGTCAAAACGCTACTTATGGTGTTGGCATCAGTATTAGATTACCTATTTCAGCTCTTTCTGAAAGAAAAAATAAAATAAAAATACACGAATTAGCCATCGAGGAGATGGAATACCAAAAGCAGGACTTAATGCAAATGATTCGTAATGAAGTGATTACACGCTACACTCAATTAATCTTATCTCTTAAAACCATGCAGTTGCAAAACGACAAAGTAGAAACTGATGCCACAGCGTTTGAAATCGCAGACAACTACTTTAAGATTGGTAAGTTAGATATCGATCAGTACAGAATGATTGTAGACATCAGTACAACTAGCAAAATAGAATTAGAAAAAATAAAAAGTGAGGTTTGGTACAACCTTAAATCATTAGAACAACTTGTTGGTCAATCAGTAACTAAATAAACTATGTCTTTCTTACAGATAGTTCGATTATTAGTACGTTTTGGCTTAATCATAAGCCTTACGGCTGTCTCTTTAGCCTCTCTGGTTTATTGGTTGAATAAAGACAATAAGCAAGAGTTCCAAAGCCATACTTTATTGAATACCGGCCTGATTTCAGGCTATAATATCGAAAGTAATAAAGGTGAGCGCATAGATTATGCCTTTACAAACAACGAGATGGAAAATCTCATTAACATGGCTACTTCGCTAGAAACTCAAAAGCAATTATCTGCTCGCTTATTAGCTAAAATTTTAATTGAGTTAAAAAATGGTCACAATCCTTTATCAACTGAAAATCAAGAAGAGTTAATTATCTCCTTAGAAGGTTTAAACCTTGACTTTATAACCTCAGACTCTTTAAACCTAGCTTATGAGTTGGTTGTAGACCAAAGAGAAGCCAATAAAGACAACATGATTTACAAAATCACAAATTCTAAAAACCCATTCTTCGGTTTAGATCAGTTAGAGAAAATCATGGTGATTAGAGAAGGCAACAGTGATATGATTCGCATGAAATACGCTTCTATGGATCCATTCATGAGCCAGCTCACTCTTATTTATCTCACAGATATTTTTCTGAAAAAGCAAAAAGAGATTAAAGAAGGTCAAACTGAATCGGTGATCGATTATTTTGAATCAGCCACGATAAATTCTCAAAATAGATTAGAGCAGGCAGAAGATGATTTATTGAAATTCAGAGTTCAAAACCAAATCATTAATTATTATGAGCAGACCAGGTTCATAGCAGGAAATAAGGAAGAGCTCGACAAGCAATACCAAGAACAACTCAAAATAAAAGTGGGTGCCGAATCTGCACTTGTCAGAGTAGAGTCAGAAATTGATGATAAAAACTTATTGCCATTATTGCAGCAGCGCATCGCTCGTAATAAAAGCGAAATGTCAGAATATACCAATCAACTCACAGAAATTAGACTCTTCAGCGATAGCATCATGAGCCGCGAAACGATTATTAAAAAGAGCGACTTAGAAGTTAAAATATCAACACTGAAGAACGAAATGTCCACAGCAGCCAAGTCATTGGTTTATGTAAATCAAACTCCAGATGGTGTTCCAACTACTAACTTATTGACGCAGTGGCTAAATTTAGTGATCGCCAAAGAAGAAACGACTGCAAAGCTTAAGGTAATGAAGGCGCATCAAAGGGAATATAAAAGGATTTATGCTCAATTTGCTCCCTTAGGTTCCACACTCAAAAGGCTTGAAAGAGAAATTGATGTGTCAGAAAGAGAGTATTTAGAAAACCTACACAGCTTCAACGAAGCGAGAGTCCACAAATACAACATGTTGATGTCGAGTAATTTAAAGGTTATTGACCAACCCTTCTTCCCTGCTCAAGCCGAGCAATCAAAGGCAATAGTAATGGTTGCGTTAGCCTTCATCACTGGTATCATTTTACCTGCCGGTGGTATAATAGGTATAGAAATGATGGACAGTAGCTTAAAAAGCCCAAAAAATGCAATTGTACTTACAGGGCTGAAGCTTGGTGGTCTTCTACCTAAAATACCCAAAAACGAAAAAAGATCGCCTATTGATTTCAGAAGCATTCAATCGCAGGCCATGAACCTATTCATCCAAGAGTTGAGTGTTCAAAAACCTGATCAGAAAAGAATAAAGAATGTTGTTGTTTTCAGCATTCAAACAGGAGAGGGAAAGACAAAACTGATCAACACTTCAAAAGCATTTATTGATGTGAATTTTGAAGAGTCAGGCAAGAAATTCAATTGGATCGAACTCCCCTCTATTCTCAACCAGCCTTATGGACATGAGCATATCAAAAATGCAGACATTCATGTACTAGTCGCTAAGGCAGACAGAAAATGGAATGAGGTGGATCAACATGCTTTAAAAGTGTATAAAAAATTCGTTGGGCAAAAACCACTTCTATTCTTAAATGGTGTGCGTGCCGATGTAATGGAAGAAGTTATTGGCGAAGTGTCTAAAAAAAGAAGCTGGTTACGCAGAAAAGTAAAAACTGTATTTAGCTGAAATACAAAAACAAAACAAGCCTAAAACAAAAAATAATACAATGAAAACAATTATCTGCCATAGCTTCCCTGCTTGGGATACTCCCTACATCAAGTCAACTGTTGAACTAATGACTCGATTGGCTAATCAAAATAGGGTGATTTTCATCGATTACCATTACACAATTAAAGATTTGTTTAAACATCCAAATGCACCTAAAAACCAAATTAAAGGCAAAGTCAGCAGATGGAGAAAAATTGAAACCGAGCATGCAATAATAGAGGTGTACAATGCACTACCTTTAATCCCTGTCAACTGGATCAATAACCAACCGTTATTCACTTTTATAATGACTATTAATGCATGGATAGTGAGTTTTAGTATTAAAAAAATACTGAAAAAAGTAAATTTAAACAATACAGTTTTAGTCAATGCTTTCAATCCAATTTATGGCTGGTTTACTAAAAAGTATTGGAAGGGAATCTCTTCTGTCTATTACAGCTATGACGAAATTGGCGGAGCTGAATGGGCGGCAAAATGGGGAAGTATTTATGAGCCAAAGTATGCTGTCACCGCCAATGCAGTGGTCACTACCTCTACTCACTTGAGAGCAAAGTTCGAGTCGATCCATTCCAAAGTGTCCGTTGTTAAGAACGGAGTCAATCTCAGTATTTTTAAGGAGACTAAGATCGAATCGATAAAACATCATAAGGTGGGCTATATAGGCGCCATAGACGACCGTATTGACTTCGCATTGCTTAGAGACTTAGCTTTAGCATTGCCAAATTACAGTATAGAATTATTAGGCCCTGTTAAAAAAAAAATCCCCTCGGAACTACCAGAAAACCTCGTTCTCTTAGGTGCCCATCCACAAGACTCTATTCCTGAAATTGCTAAAAACTGGGATGCATGTATTATCCCTTTTGTAAAAACCCAACTCACCAAGGCCATCTACCCTCTGAAAATCAATGAGTATTTGGCGATGGGCAAACCAGTGGTCACTACCAACTTTAGTGATCTTTCTGACTTTAAACGGCTAGTGGGTATTGCGACAAGCAACCAGGAATTTATAGCTTCCGTCAAAAAAGAACTTCGCTCCAATAACCGTATAAAGATTCAAAAGCGCATTGCCTTTGCGATGCAGAACAGTTGGGAGTCTAGGGTGGAATTATTTTTAGACAAGATTATCGAGGTTGCTAAATAGGTTGAGATAGATGTAATATTCGCAATAGAGTCTTATTCACTTTGCCACGCGGAATCCTCCTTAAAATAAAATTTAGAAAATGTAAGAACCCTTTGCGAAAGACCTTCCGTTATAGATTTCTACGCCTTTGGTTCCTCTATTCGTATTTTTAATGAGCCTCGTGATTACAATTCACTAATCTAATATCACCAAATATCACCCTTAATCTTCTCTGTTTAGTGCTTTTTTAGTGCTTCGAAATAAATTAGAAGGAATCTTGAATAGCAAAGTCGACTTGGTCTCTGAGAAGAGTCTAAGAAACCAAGTTCTGATCGAAAGTATTTAAGCATCAATAGTTTAAGTTTATGACTTCTAAGCAGCCTAAGTGCATACTCCACATAGAAAAAGTCATTCAAAACTTGAATAAATTTTTGATAGGTACGCGCATAATTCCTAACATTTTAAAATTTACCCTACAGTAATTCTCATTGTAGAAAAAGCTTTTAAATTCTAGGTGAAGTGATTGGGGAACAGCAGAAATTTGAGACTAAAGTCTCAGTGGCCAACTCTTCAGTAATAATTGGATCTTGGAATCTCATTGCCCATGCATACGATAGCATGTATAACCCTTCTTGTCAATTATGATCGAAACGGTCCTAAAGTCAAAGAAGAAATCAAGAGATTAAAAGCGTCTATATCGATTAATCGAACGCTCCCGTCATTCACCGAAGCCTGCCCCCATTTCATCGTATTTAAAATAATACCGCTGTTGCCTGAAGTACATTCATAATATGGAAAAGCAATGAGTACTAACTACACCATACCAAACAAATTTAGAGCAAGTCAGCTAAAATCAAGATTAGGAATGGTGTTCCTTGTCAGTTTTGTGCTGATCAGTACGTTGATCATCAAAATGCTCGGTTTGGTAGGGGGCGCATTCCTTCTCATTATTCCTTTTGCCATTACCTTATTAGCCATTATTTGGAAATACCCAAAAACTGGGCTTTGGTTGAGTCTTGTGATGGGTTTTCTTTCTGCTGGTCTTGGTCGCTATATCGCTGCACCCTGGGGATTAACTTTAGACATTCTAATGGCACTCTCTTGGTTAAGCGTTCTTTTAAATTCAAGCGTAAAAGTAAAATGGAAATACGTTAATAATGATATTGTTATTTTCTGTAGTTTTTGGTTTGGATACTTGATTCTTGAAATCATTAATCCTGCTGGAAATGGAATTATTGCTTGGTTTTATGCCATGCGTGGCATCGGTTTTTATCAAGCGCTTTCTATTCCATTAATTTTCCTTCTTTTCAGAAAAGAAAAAGATTTAAAGATATTTCTTAATTTATTAATCTTCCTTTCATTGGCTGGTGTTGCCTTGGGATTTAAACAACAAATCATAGGAATTGACGCTGCAGAATACCGTTGGTTATGGGGTGAGATGCACCATCAAGAGCATATTTTGCATGGCGTATTAAGGGTTTTCTCTTTCTATAGCGATGCGGGTCAGTTTGGCGCTTCCCAAGCCATGATGGCTCTTTTAACGGGAATTCTAGCAACAGGCCCCTTCAAATTGAGTACTAAAATATGGTATGGACTATGTGCTGTCTTATTCTTTTTAGGATTTGCCATTTCAGGTACTAGAGGAGCTTTAGCAGTGCCTTTGTTTGGTGGCTTAGCTTACCTTATCGCCACCAAAAATTTCAGAACATTACTGGCAGGTGTTTCAGGTATAGTACTTGTCTTTTGTATCCTAAAATACACTTTCCTTTTTCATGGTGTAGAGCAAGTGCGGAGAATGCGTACAGCATTAGACCCCAATAATATATCGCTTGCCGTTCGCCTTGACAACCAACGCACTTTCGCTAATTACCTAACCAATAAGCCCTTTGGTGCGGGGGTAGGAACCGCAGGGTTCTGGGGTGCAAGGTTTAACCCTAATTCAATTATGGCCGCAACTCCAACCGATAGCTGGTACGTGAAAATATGGGCTGAGACAGGCATTGTGGGCTTAGCCATTCACCTCTCCTTTTTAGGTTTTGTGATTGGTAAAGGCGCTCATATGACCATGAGCTTACAGGATAAAAAACAAAAGGTATATGCTTTAGCACTTTTTGCCTGTATTGTGGGTGTTCTCTTCTCTAGTTATGGTAATCAAGTTTTTGGACAAATGCCTACTGGCATGGTCATGAACATGGCTATTCCCTTTTTATTCCTAATCAAAAAATGGAAATACTAGAATGTACATATTAATCACAGCCCTACTCTTTATTGCCATTGCCTACCTCAGTGTTGCTGGTTTGTACCTGTTTGTATTGGCCCTGGCTTCAAAATTCGAGAGAAACCCTCAGGCGACCATAAGTACGAAGGAGAATAAATTCTTAGTGCTTGTACCTTCTTACAAAGAAGATCAGGTCATTATTGCGAGCGCAAAACGTAACCTAGCGCTCCAATGTCAATTCCCAAAAAATGATTTCGACTTTGTGGTAATTGCTGATGGTCTATTGCCAAAAACAGTCACTGCGCTTAACCAATTAGGGGTTAAGGTACACGAAGTCACTTTTGAGCAAAGCACTAAGGTAAAGTCGCTGCAAAGTGCTATGCGCTACTTTGGAAAGAATGGGGATTATGATGCCGTTATCATTCTCGATGCTGACAATATAATGAACTTTAACTTTCTACATAAAGCTAATATTTATCTTAATCAAGGATTTATAGCCATTCAGGGGCAAAGAGGGGCTGCGAATGCTCATAATACAATCGCTTTATTAGATGGATTATCGGAGTTAGCAAATCAAGAGATGATTTGCAAGGGTGCGAATGTTCTTGGGCTCTCTTCTAAATTATCGGGTTCATCAATGGTATTCAATTTCGGATTATTCAACCAAGTGGTTTTTGATTTGAAAGCGATTAGTGGTTTTGATAAGGAACTAGAATTGGCCTTTACCCAACAAGAAATCTTCATTAAATATGCTGATGACCTAATTGTGACAGATGAAAAAATAGGTTCGTTCGAAAGCTTTTCTAAGCAAAGAGGCCGATGGTTAGAATCCCAGTATTCGTTTTTAGCAAAATCTTGGAAGCCTGCTGTTAAAGCACTTTTTCAAGGCAATGTAGACTACTTCCACAAAACGCTTCAGTTGGCCTTACCACCAAAAGTAATCGCGCCATTCGTGTTAATGCTTTTAGTCATTATCAGTTTATTGATGGGTAATACCAGTCTTACAGTATTCGCCTTAGCTGGTTTATTGGCCAACCTTGGTGCTTACCTCATCACGCTACCCTTAAGCATAGTTTGGTCGAATGGCCTTCCACTGATCAAGGCAATGCCTCAACTAATTGGTTCCACAATTGGAGCATTCAAATGGATGAAAAAATCCAAAACAGAATTCCTACATACTGATCACAATATAACCTCACCCTGATGTTTGACGGAATGCCATGGCCACTACTCTTGCCTCTTGCCTCTCTTTTCTTGATATGGGGCATTATGAGATCAAAAGCTGAAATAGCGATTGAGGAGAAAAAAGAATTGAAAAGGAAATCGAAAAGGAAAGGAAACAAAAAATGAAAACTCAAGAGCTTAACATACTACTGATTTGCAAATCGCTTCCTTGGAGATTCAAAGGTGGGATTCAAACCCATACATGGGATCTAGCACGAACGCTGGTGAGCAAAGGGCACTCTGTATCTATCCTTTCCGGTGGACCTTTCCGAAAGCCAGAATTAAGGTACATATGCGAAGGTGTTCAGTTGATAGAAATCCCCTTCTTTCCCGGTAGGTACATCAAGCCAATCTCTATGCTAGCTGAGGAATTCAGTTTCAACTTTAAAGTAAAGAAATGGATCAATAGAAATCACGAACAGTATAATGTTATCCATGCTCAAGGCCGAAGCGGTTACTTACTTTATACTAACAAAGACATCTATCATAAACTGATCAATACAGTCCACGGACTTGCAAATATTGAATCAAGTAGCAAAAAGGCATTTCACTTCAACAGCATTGTTCATTCTAAAATCACACAATACTTAGAACGTAAAATGCTAGCCAACTGTAGGTTTAGCATAGCCGTTAGCCACGACCTTAAGAATGCGCTTATGCTCATTGCCAATCCAAAAAATATAGAGGTAATTCCTAATGGGGTGAAGAACCTTGCAAGTCGCTTGACCTCCTATTCAAAAGTAGAAGACAAGTTTCTCTTTATAGGCCGGCTACACCGACTCAAGGGTTTACTTCCACTCATACAAATTATCAATAAAGTAGATGCTCAAATTCAATTGGACATTGTTGGTGATGGA